>CASBQC010000162.1 GCA_949127805.1 Nostocales cyanobacterium PMM_0081 | reverse complement strand
TAGATAAAGAAAGATTTTCCCCCTCCCCCCCTCCTCCTATGCTAAGTACATTAATTTGGGTACCAATGCTCGGTGCAGCCATTATCGGATGTCTGCCAAAAAACGTTTCCTCCCGTCAAATTCGGTTTAGCGCATTGCTAATTACAGGAGCAATGCTGTTATGGACATTCTGGGTAATGGCTCAATTTGATATCCATCAGCCAGGATTCCAGCTTACAGAATACCTACCTTGGATTGAAACCTTAGGATTAAATTACCAACTCGGAGTAGATGGTATTTCCTTGGTAATGATTGCGTTGAATAGCTTAATTACTTGGATTGCCATTTACAGTAGCCACGACAATACAGAGCGTCCGCGATTATTTTACTCCATGATTCTGCTAATTAGTGGTGGTGTTGCGGGTGCATTTGTCGCTCAAAACTTACTGCTGTTCTTTCTGTTCTACGAACTGGAGTTAGTCCCCTTCTATTTATTAATATCCATTTGGGGTGGTGACAAGCGCAGTTATGCAGCAACGAAATTTTTGCTCTACACTGCTCTTTCAGGAATCTTGATTTTAGCAGCATTCTTGGGTTTAGTCTGGTTAACTCATGCTACCAGCTTTGCTTACGAATCCTTGATGGGACAAATGCTACCCTTAGGATTGCAAATTATCCTACTAAGTCTGCTGCTGGTGGGGTTTGGCATCAAAATTCCCCTCGTACCATTGCATACTTGGCTACCCGATACATATGTTGCAGCTTCCGCACCTGTTGCGATGCTATTAGGAGGTGTGTTAGCGAAACTTGGCACTTACGGTATTTTCCGGTTTGGGTTGGGACTTTTCCCTGAAGCTTGGGCAAAATTGGCACCTTGGTTAGCGATTTGGGCAACTGTCAGTGTACTTTATGGAGCCGCAGCTGCGATCGCTCAAAAAGACATCAAGCGGATGGTAGCATATAGTTCAATTGGTCATATGGGCTACGTTCTTTTAGGTGGTGCAGCGCACACATCATTAAGTGTAGTTGGTGCGGTATCGCAAATGGTCGCCCACGGTTTAATTCTGGCGATTTTGTTTAATTTAGTGGGTGTAATTGAAGAGAAAATCGGCACCCGTGATTTAAATGTCCTGAATGGACTGCTAAACCCAATTCGCGGATTACCAAGCATTAGCGCGTTATTAATTCTCGGCGGAATGGCAAGTGCGGGAATTCCGGGTATGGCTGGATTTATCGCCGAATTTCTCGTATTTCAAGGCAGTTATGCCAAGTTTCCTATCCCAACTTTGTTATGTGTAGTGGGAACCGGTTTAACAGCAGTATACTTTGTCATATTGCTCAATCGGACTTGTTTCGGAAAATTGGATAATGCGATCGCCAATTTCCCCAAAGTGAAAGCTAATGAAAAAATACCCGCACTCATTTTAGCAACCTTGATTTTCATCCTGGGAATACAACCAGCTTGGCTTGTCCGTTGGAGTGAACAAACAGTCACAACAATGGTATCAGCAATTCCCACCGTAACTAACTTAGCCCATGACTTTGAGCGGCAACACTTCAAAACCTAAACAATGTAGAGACGTAGCATTGCTACGTCTCTACTAAAACCCTTACAAATAATAATCAATTTAACAAACCCTCCCATGATTCAAACCGTAACCAAACTTCCCCCATCCCAACACCAATTTCCCGAAGTAATTCACCGCTTAGAAGCAGGTGGCGCCATGCTTCCGGATACCCCAGAAAACCTCATGCAAATCATCGGCATCTATAAAGCATATGCGGTGCCGATGGACTTTTACTGGCGCGACTTACTTTATATTGCCGAACGAGTTTTTCTCGAACCTTTGCCCTTCTTCAAATACTTTCTACCCAAAGAGTATTTAGAACTACACAATCATTACGCAGGTGATGATGCAGATATTCGCATTTGGCGTGGAGAAGCAACAGCGCATCCTGAATTGTTGGAGTTTATGGAAAAGGGTGAATTAAATCAAAAGCTACCCAAAATATTACATCATCTGTGGCACGATCGCATCAATATGGAATTTGCCGAAGCTTGTATGCAAGCAATGCTTTGGCATCGGGGTATGGGTGGACAATTTGACCCGTATTTAGATACCGACGAATATAAAGCTTCAAGCGATCGCGCAATTAAAGCTTTCTTCAAAAAAAATCCGATCATGTTGGGAATGTATAAAATGTTCCCGGATATGTTCCTTGAGCAAGTGCGGCAACTATCTTATTACTCCAACCTCGGCTTATTTTGGGAAGTGATGGCGCCGGTATTTTTTGAGATGTCAGACCTTTACGATGAAGGTAAAATAACAAGTGTACCGGAAGCGATGAATTTTTTGGTGAATGGGATTTTTGCGATCGCCGGACGTCCAATTTATCATCATGCATATATTGATGGTGAATGCTACGAAATTATCCCTAAATCCAAAGGCTTCACCTGGTTGTATGAAGCCGCTCTCCCTTACGTAGAAGCGGTATTTTATCGGACTGCACCTTTTAGAGGTACTAAATCTTATAACGCTCAAGCAAAGCAAGTACCTGAAGACCAAAAAGATTTCCACTTCGGCATTCTTTACGCAGATGTCTTCCCAGTCGGGACAGCGGGTATCCCACCGACACTATTGATGCAAGATATGCTACATTTCTTGCCTGACTACTTGGTGGAATACTATAAACTATACTGTCGGGGTGAAGATGACTCCTTGATTCAACTAGGAATTAGCTTTCAGCGATCGATGTATTGCGTCACATCAGCCGTAATTCAAGCATTACGACAAGCATTACTTTATCCGTTAGATGACCCCAACCCGAAACATCTGATGGCAAATCGCCGATTTTTTGAGTCTCAGTTAGACCGTTTCCAGCGTCCAGAAGCAAGATTGCGTGATGTTCAAAGCCAAGATTATCGATAAATGTTCAATAAACATAGAATGTAGAGACTATTCTGTGCTACGTCTGTTGGGGGTTCTGGATAACGCATATTTAAATTCGGTCAATGTAAGTAAAACAGAGGTTAAATCAAATGCCAGATATTGTTGATATTGCAGTTAGTGCCGATGGATTTACCACCCTTGTAGCTGCCGTGAAAGCTGCCGGACTAGTTGAAGTTTTGAAAAGTCCTGGTCCATTCACCGTTTTTGCACCCACCGATGATGCTTTTGCCAAACTTCCCCCCGGCACCATTCACACCCTCGTCCAAAATCCTCCACAACTTGCACGCATTCTTAAATATCACGTCGTACCGGGAAAGTTGATGAAAGCAGATTTGGTAAACGTTCGTTCTTTAACTTCAGTCGAAGGTTCCGAAATCCGAATTAATATATCTGATAACTTTGAAGTGAAGAATGCAACCGTAATTGCAGCGGATATCGAAGCAGACAACGGTGTAATTCATGTACTTGATAACGTCATCTTAATGGGATAAATTACTTATCTAGGACTTACGTAAAAACTCTCTCCAACTCTTAATTTCTCTGTGTCCTCTGTGCCCTCTGCGGTTCGTTTTTTCATAATTTTGCGCTCATTCCCGTTATCAATTCATCTCTGGCAAAACTACATCTTCATATATTGAAGCGATCGCACAATGAAAGTCAACACTAGCTAAATGCACCTCTTCCCCTTTTTCATAAGGGTAAAGCTCCCAGCGTCCTTCATCGTTGCGACGAAAACATTCCACACTCATCGTGTCTTGGGAAATTAGCACGTATTCTTGTAATGACTGCAAATGTCGGTAGTCCGTGAACTTCTTGCCTCTATCAAAACCTTCCGTACTACCAGACAGCACCTCTACAATCAAACAAGGAGAAGATTTAAAATATTCAAATTCTTTATCTTGTGTATCGCAAGTCACCATTATATCAGGATAGAAATAGCGATTTATCGCTTGAATTTGGGCTTTCATATCTAGCATGTAAACGCGGCAACCACTACCCCGGAGGTGGTTTAGCAGCAGCATTGATAAATTCATGGTAATCGTAACATGGGCATCACTTGCCCCTGCCATTGCATAAACTTCCCCATCAATATACTCGTGCTTAACTTGACTTACTTTTTCACCTTCTAAATATTCTTCCGGAGAGATGTAATATTCGCGTTTGTTTGTGACCATCTTCTTGCTGCGACTCGCTAGCTACCTCAAACATTCTAACGCTGTTAATGTCCCACAGCACCACCAGTTGCCTTCACCTTTTTCAAGAAAATAATCGCAACTCCACTTAATAATAAAGCAACGCCAATAAAGTAGAAACAATCATTAAAAGCCATCACATACGCTTCTCTACGCACAATATTATCAATAGATTTTATCGCTTGGTTTTGTGCCGTACTTAAATCAGAACCACGACTCACAAAATACTGCGTTAATTGATTAATTCGCGCTTGAGTTTCTGGAGAAAATAAAGATATTGATTCTCCCAATCTATTCGAGTGAAATTGCTCTCTATTAGTTAATAAAGTTGCTAAAGATGCAATTCCAATCGAACCACCCATATTCCGCATCATATTAAATAAACCACTTGCCGAACCCGCATCTTTGGGATTTAATCCAGCAGTAGCGATCGTAGTAAGCGGAAGCATAATTAGCGGTTGTCCCATCGCTCGGACAAGTTGTGACCAAATTAATTGATCGTGTCCTGTTTGATAAGTCATCCGTGAATTCATAAACGCGCTAATAGAGAATAAAACCACACCCACAGCAACCATTAAGCGCACATCAACACGCTTCATAACTTTGGGTAAAAATGGAATAATCAGTAATTGTGGCATCCCAGCCCAGATTAGCACTTCACCAATTTGTAGCGCATTATATCTTTGAATTTGTGTTAGATACAGCGGCAAAATATAAATTGAGCCATACAACCCTATACCCAAAGAAACATTAACAACACTGGCTAAACCAAAATTGCGATAACGTATAAGTCGCAAATTAATAAATGGTTGCTTGCGAGTTAATTCTATAAAGAAAAATAGCGTGAGAAAAATCGCTGCAACTATACTCAAACGGACAATGAAAGGTGAACCAAACCAATCTTTGCGGCTACCTTCTTCTAAAACTACTTGTAGGGAACCTAACCCGATCGCCATCGAAAAAATTCCCCACCAATCACCTTGTTTTAGCAATTGCATTTGGGGTGGTTGCTGAGTAATGCCGTACCAAACTCCAGTCAGCATCAATGCTCCTGGAACTACATTTATATAAAAGTTGTATTCCCAACCGAAATTTTCTGTTAACCAACCTCCTAATGTGGGACCAACTGACGGTGCAAAAACTGCGGTAATCGCAAACGCGGCTAATCCAACTGTTTGTTTTGCTGGGGGCAAAGTTGTCAGGACAACTGTCAAAGCGGTGGGAATTAAAACCCCGCCGCTGAAGCCTTGTAAAGCGCGGAAAAGAATCATAGAATTGAGATCCCATGCCCAACCACAGCATATAGAAAAGAAGATAAATAAAGCTGTAT
The DNA here is from genome assembly GCA_949127805.1 of Nostocales cyanobacterium PMM_0081. Lineage (GTDB taxonomy): Bacteria > Cyanobacteriota > Cyanobacteriia > Cyanobacteriales > Nostocaceae > Hassallia. The sequence goes on along the minus strand of CASBQC010000162.1, from coordinate 11,809 downwards.
TAACTAACAAATAGCGTTTGAGAGAAAATACCCGCGATAACCATCCAGTTAAAGGAATTACCACAATTTCCGCCACCAAATAAGCAGTAGAAATCCAAGAACCTTCTTCTAAAGTTGCCCCCAAAGATGCTTGAATATCTTGTAGCGAAGCGTTAGTAATTTGAATATCTAGCACTGCCATGAATGCACCAAGCATACTTGCCATCACACCAATCCAGGTTCTCAGCGGTACATTATTAGAGGAAGTCTGATTGCCTTTGCCAACTACATTTGTATTAGCCACAGCGGTACTCCAATTGAGAAAGTGGGGTGTTGAAATAAAAAGATATTTATATTTTCAAACTTTCGGCGATATTATAAATGTACCTTAAGGAAGATGCTGTATTTTATATTAAACATCTCCTGAAAAGACGTAGCATTGCTAGGTCTCTACAAGGGTTTCGGGCAACGTCTAATTAAATTCGGTCTATGTCTATTAGACATCTCCAGAAAAGACGTAGAGACGTTCCACCGGAACGTCTCTACAAGGGTTTCGGGCAACGCATGATTAATTTATGGAGATGTCTATTGATTAAAAACGTGATTAAACGCAGATGCCTTTTATCTGTGTTCATCTGCGTGCATCTGCGGTTATTATTTCTTAAGCTTTCCCACTGTTTAATATCCCCTTTTGCTCATAAATTGGGCGAATCGATCGCCTTAAATCAGGTAACTGTCTCAGAAAAAATATAGACCCTAAAATACAAGCTATCCCATCAATGATTAATGTATTAGTAGCGCCAATATGATTTGCTAAAAAACCTGCCAATAAGCTACCAAAAGGTATTGTACCCAAAAAAGACATTGTATATAAACTCATCACTCGTCCGCGTTTGTCATCATCTACAATCGTTTGTAAAACTGTGTTTCCCGCAGCAATTTGTAGAATCGTTCCTAAACCGACAAACAACAATGAGAATAAAGAAAGTGGCAAAAATCGCGATAGAGAAAAAGCAATCAATCCACATCCTAAAATTGTCGGACCAAAGGCAATTAATCTACCCAATCCTACTACAGTTTGACGTGTAGCCAGATAAATTCCACCAAATAAAGCACCCACTCCTGATGCAGCCATCAAAAACCCCAGTGTTTCTGCACCACCTTGCAATATTTTTTCGGCAAAAATTGGCACAATAATTGTATATTGCATCCCCATAAAACTGACTAAGGCTGATAAGATTAATATTGCTCGAATTGGCGCAAAACCAAAAGCATAATTAAATCCCTCTTGGATTTGTTTTAATGGATTAACACTACTGAATTGACGTTTATTTGACTTAATATTCATCGCCAACAAAGCAGCAATTACGGCGATGTAGCTAACACCATCAATTAAAAAACAGTAAGCTGTGCCAACTTGAGCAATTAGTAAACCGCCGATCGCAGGACCAATTAACCGCGCACCGTTAAACATTGTCGAGTTGATAGCGATCGCATTGGCTAAATCGTCTCTTTTCTCAATTAGTTCTGGCACAAATGCTTGTCGCGCCGGCGCATCTACAGCATTAATAAATCCTTGCAACAAACTTAAAGCAATAATATGCCAAACTTGAATTACGCCAGTTAATGCTAACACTGCCAGCGTTAATGACTGAATCATCGCCAATATTTGTGTACCAATTAAGGTGCGATGGCGAGAAAAACGATCCACAAATACACCACCAAAGGGAGCGAGAAAAAAGCTAGGAATTTGACTGGTAAATCCCACAATCCCTAGCATTACAGGTGAATTTGTTAAGTTATAAACTAACCAAATCGTGGCTAATTGCGTCATCCACGAGCCAATTAGAGATATACCTTGTCCGATAAAAAATAAACGGTAGTTCCTTGACCTAAATGCCGGTATTCTCGGCTTTTTCTCAGTTGCTTGTGTCTTCATTAAAAATTTAGTTTATACCAATACGCTTTCCAAAAATATCACCTAACTTGACTAAAGAAGTATGAAGTGTAAAGGATGTTCGCGCAGCGTCTCCCCTTGGGAGAAGGATAAAAAAGGAAATCGGTACATGTCTCACCCCGCACTTAGTGCCGCTACGCGAACGTGGGTGAAAAAAATCAAGCTTTTTTCCTCAGTTATATCATGTCCGCCTATATACCCTTAATAAAACTCACGCAAAGACGCTAAGTCGCAAAGTATCTAAGATTATTTTATTATGGTCGTACTCCCGGACATGATATTAAAGCCTTATCCCGGAATCGGTGGGGTAATTTCATACTTCATACTTCATACTTCATACTTCATACTTCATACTTCATTTGACTTCTACCGCAACTTCCGCAGACATCCCTGGTGTAATCCGTGCTTCGTAGCCTTTGATGCTTTGTTGGTCAAAAACAACTTTCACAGGAATACGCTGCACAATTTTGGTAAAGTTACCTGTAGCGTTATCCGGTGGCAATAAGGCAAACTGAGCGCCGGAAGCTGGCGCAATACTGTCAAGACGACCTTTAAAGGTATGATGAGGGAATGAATCCAGCTTGATTTCTACTGGTTCTCCTGGCTTCATTTTTTCTAACTGGGTTTCTTTGAAGTTGGCAACTACCCAGTAATCGTTATTAACGATCGCCATCATTGGTGTTCCTACTTGCACGCGATTACCAACTTCAACGTTTTTCCTACCGACACGTCCGGCTGCCGGCGCGGTAATGTTGGTGTAAGATAATTGCAATTGCGCGTCTTTCAATGTAGCTTCAGCTTGAGAAATTGACGCTTTTGCCGCTTCGTACTGTCCCCGATTCACCGCTGTTTGCTGTCCACCAGCGGTAGCTTGTTCCATTCCTCCTTTGGATGCTGCAAGTTTCGCTTGAGCGCTAGTTACACCTTCTTGCGCTTGTGCTAATTTTGACTGCGCTTTGGCTACTCCAACTCTCGCTGATGCTAACCGCGCTTGTGCTTGTTGTACTCCCTGAATTGCCGCAGTTTTTTGCGCTACATTCACGTCCTTTGCTGCTCTTGCCGTGTCAAGTTGTTGGCGAGCGATCGCACCTTGTTGAAATAAAGTGTTGTAACGATTATAATCGGCTTGCGCTCTTTGCAAGTTAGCATCGGCTTGCGCTACTTGCGCTTGCGCTACAGGAATTCCGGCTTCTGCTAATTTCACATCTGCTTGCGCTGCGGGAATTCCCGCTTGTGCTTCTTCCACTGCTGCTAATGAAGTGGAAATCGCAGAAGACGCACCGCTAATATCCCCTTGCGCTTGATTTGTCTTCCCAGAGGTAGTTTGTGAGGCTAAAGTAATATTCGCTTCGGCTGCTTGTGCTTGACGCTGTGCGGCTGAAAGTGCTGCTTGTGCTTGCTGCACTTTATTTTGATAGTCGCGTGGATCGAGTTTTATCAGCAACTGTCCCGGTTGTACTAGTTGGTTATCGTTTACCAACACTTGGCTTACAGTTCCCGGAATCTTGCTGCTAACTTGGTTAATGTGTCCCGCTACTGTTGCGTTGTCTGTTTCTTGGTGGGTAGAAGCGTACTGCCAGTAGTGATAACCAAATCCACAGGAAGCGATCGCACCTACTCCCAATGCTGCCAAAATTAAAGCGATCGGTTTTTTCCGCTTCGGTGCAGCCTTTTTTTGCTCTTCTTTTGCCGTCTCTGGCTGGATATGTTCATCTACCGGCGCCTCTACAAGTGCAGATTTCTCTATGGTACGAGCTTCCAATGTTTCTAAGTCCACAATTAACTCTTTGTCCAAAACTGCTTTATAGTGTCCGTTACGTTCATTTAAAGTTGTATTGCTGCGTTCCATAATTCTTAAGTCCCCCGATAGATGATTTAATTAACTAAATTTTATTTAGAAGGCGTAATATTATTTGTCGTTTCCTTAGCACACGTAATATCTTGGCAAAAAAATATGAAGACTACTTCAGTCAATCGGGTGATTATGGTATATTCTTAAGACAGATTAGCGATCGCTCGATTGAGAAGGTGGGAAAACTGCTCGCGTTCAGCGTCAGGGATACCGCACCAAGTTTCGTCACGCAAATCCGCAACCAACTGTGGTAAAACGTTTTCTAGCTCTCTACCAGCATCTGTCAGCCAAATTCGCCAAATGCGGCGATCGCGATTGTCACGTTCTCGACGAATCAAACCGCGTTCTTCCATGCGATCTAGTACACCAGTTAAGGTGCCTCCAACCTGTTGCAATTTTTCACCAATACTCGAAGTCGCTAAACCGTCTTGTTCCCACAAACAGCATAAAACCAACCAGTGAAATGGTGTAAGTCCAAAAGGTTCCAGGCGATCGCTAAACTTGCGATAGAGAAGTTGTGATAATAGTTTGATTCTATAGCCTAGATTGTATGGAGCACGAACTTGCTGCCAAGACTCCACAGCTTGCGAATTTTTGGATGTAGAAACCATTGGAGCAAACTCCTTAGCGTGCGTAATATTATTATAACCAAATAAACTTGTTTTTAGCAACATCTGAATTTAATTTGGATTTTAAACTCCCCGTTCGGTATCATTGCGCGGTGTGATAAATTCGTTGTGTTGGCTAAAGCTAGAAACTGTTGGCTTTGGCAAAGCGTGACGGTAAGTAGCGTCAAGTTTTGAAAACGGAGAAATAAAATTTGTTAGGAACAACTTCGGCATCCAAGAAGCTTGCTCAGATGATCTATGGCTACTGGCAAAGTCAGTGCCTTTATATAGCAACCGACTTAGGTATACCTAACCTCTTACAGTCAGAACCAATGACTGTAGAAACAATTGCAAAAGCAACCTCTACAAAAGTAGAAACATTGTATGTTCTTTTGCGTGCTTTAGCTCATTTAGGTGTGTTTGTAGAAAAGCCGGGACGTGTATTTGCAGCAACAGAACTTTCTGAACAACTGATTACAAATGCAGAACCAACTCTAGGACATTTTCTACTGCATATTACAGAACCCTCTATGTGGGATGCTTGGAGAGAACTAGGGAATTCCTTGAAAACAGGGGAAGTAGCTTTTGAAAGGGCACATGGCAAGAAATTCTACGACTTCTTCATGACGGAAAACCCCGATAGTAGAAATTTGTTCAACAATGCCATGAGCTTTTTAACGAATCAGGCTGTTGATTCACTGTTTGAGGTCTATGACTTTAGTCAGTTTGGTACAGTTATGGACGTTGGAGGCAATCAAGGGGCACTGATTGCCCATATTGTCAAAAAATTCGGCTGTAAAGGCATATTGTTTGACCTACCCCATGAGGTTAAGACAGCTCCTACTTTCTTCGCAACCCAGGGACTTGATGAAGATGCAGTGCAAATCATTGGTGGTAGTGCTTTGGAGGAGATACCAAAAGGTGCAGATGCGATCGTGATGAAGTATTTCCTCTCCGTATTCAGTGTTGAAGACGCGATCAAGGTACTAACTCGATGCAGAGAGTCTCTCCCGAAACAAGGTAAGGTAGTACTTCTACAAACACTCGTTCCACCTCGTGGTGCGCCAGTAGAATATCCAGATGGGACGATCCCAGCTCTTGCTGCTGTTCAGATGATGGTAACGAATCCAGGGGGTTACTGGCGCACGGAACAAGAATACAAGAATCTGTTTGAAGCTAGTGGCTTTCAACTAGAAAAAGTCATTTACACAGGAAGTAGCCTGACGGTGATGGAATTTCAAAAGTCTTTGAGCGACTGATAATTGATATCATGTCCGTTTAATTAACAGTAATAAAAACCTACCTACCGTCGTAGAGACGTTCGGTCCGGAACGTCTCTACATTTATGTACTAGAATCCCTCCAGACATGATTTCAAGCATTCTGCTAATACTTGTAAATGAGGTTCCAAAATTAATGTGTAGTGACTGCCAGAAACATCAACAATTTTTATATCTTCCGCGTCCATTATGGAGAATAATTCCACCCACACGAGGGTTGGATCGGGAGCCATGAGATGCTTTTCTCTGGCTCTGAACGCGGTGACTTTTCCTGGATATGGCTGTTTTGCATAAGAATAAGTTGCTTTTAGTGTTCCAACTAACACATCAACAATGCGTCGATTTTGATTTGATGGCGGTAATATTTTGACTTTTATTGCCTTGTCAAGGATGTAGTTGATTTGTTCGTCAACACTCAAGTGCTTGATTTCATCAGTCGTTACCAGATTATCCTGACCTAACATTCCACCCAAATACCTGGAAAGAGCACCAACCAAATAGGGAGTGTCAATTTTCTTGTTTTTATCCAATAAAATTGGAACATAGGAATCCACTATTGCTAACAACGAAACTTCATGTCCCTGTTTGTGCAGTTGTTGTGCCATTTCATACGCCACAACTCCCCCAAATGACCAGCCACCAATCTGATAAGGACCTTGAGGCTGAAACTTTTGAATTGCTTGGATATACAGGCTTGCCATATCCTCAACTCGCGTTAAGGGTTCTTCTCCTCCATGAAATCCTTGGGCTTGCAAGCCATAAAACGGTTGGTCGGCACTTAGATATTGCGCTAGTTTGAAGTAGCACATAACATGCCCTCCCGCAGGATGTACGCAGAAAAATGGTTGCTTGTTACCTTTTGGCTGGATGGGAATCAGGGGGGAGCGATCAAAAGTATCTGAACTGGTATCAAGAAGGTTTGCAAACTTTTCAATGGTGGGATTAGTCAGGACTGCTGATAAGGGTAATTCTTTACCAAACTGCTGCTCAATTGAAGCTATTAAGTGGATTGCTGAGAGAGAATTTCCGCCGATTCCAAAGAAGTTGTCTTTAACACCTACTGGCTGAATGTTTAAAATCTCTGACCAGATTTTTGCTAATCTCCGTTCGGTATCATTGCGCGGTATGATAAATTCATTGTGTTGGCTGAAGTTAGAAACTGTTGGCTTTGGTAAAGCGCGACGGTTTACTTTTCCGCTGGGAGTCAAGGGTAATGCATCTAATATCACAAAAGCTATTGGAACCATGTAATCGGGTAGCTTCTGTCTGAGGAAATCACGCAGGGTTTCCGGGGTTGGTTGTGACTGTTGAGCAGTAAAATAAGCTACTATTTGTTTTTCTTCTGATTGATCAGAACGGGTAATTACAACCGCTTCTCGCACTTGTGGATGAGCAGATAGAGTGTTTTCTATTTCCCCAAGTTCAATCCGAAACCCCCGAATTTTGACTTGATGATCTATTCGACTAACGTATTCAATATTACCATCATGCAGGTAACGTGCTAAATCTCCTGTTTTGTAAAGACAGTAACCCACTGAGAAGGGATTAGTCACAAACCTTTCAGCAGTTAGTTCCAGACGGTTGAGATAACCGCGTGCAACTCCAACACCACCTATATACAATTCACCAAGAACTCCCACTGGAACTGGTTGGAAATAGGAATCTAATATGTAAATTTGTGTGTTAGCAATGGGACGACCGATGGGAGCTAAAGCATGAGATAGTTGGGCAGGTTCTACTTTAGAGATAGTTGACCAAATGGTAGTTTCAGTTGGTCCGTAAAGATTCCATACAGCCACACTTTTTTCTAATAAATGCTGTGCCAAACCGCTGGTTAATCCTTCACCACCGCAGAGAATTTTTAATTGAGGAGAACCACTCCATCCTGCTGCAAGCAGCATCCGCCAACTAGCTGGAGTGGCTTGCATAATCGTCGCACCAGAAGTATCAATTAGCTCTTTGAGTAGCTTGCCATCACTAGCTACTTCTCGGCTAGCTAATACTACCTGAGCGCCTGTAATTAAGGGCAGATATAGTTCCAGAGCAGCAATATCAAATGATACTGTAGTAACTGCCAAAAGCACATCTGACTCTGTGAGACCGGGTTCAGACTGCATAGATTTTAAGAAATTGACCACAGCGCTGTGAGGAATTTCCACTCCTTTCGGCTTACCAGTTGAGCCAGAGGTATAAATAACGTAAGCCAGATTTTTGGACGTGGCATGTGGTGCAGGATTTTCTTTGCTATGGGTAGCAATATTTTCTTGATTTGTACGTAAACAGACTACTTTCCTATGTTCATCATCAGCAAATAACTTTTGATTATCAGTCAGCAACACTGGCACCTGAGAATCAGATAAGATTAATTCCAAGCGTTCTTGTGGTAATCGCGGATCTAATGGTAGATAAGCTGCACCAGCTTTGAGAATTCCCAAAAGTCCTACTAGCATCTCTAAAGAACGCTCAACGCAAATACCCACTAATACCTCTGGTTTAACTCCCAGTGTTTGTAAGTAGTGGGCTAGTTGATTTGCACGCTGATTTAGTTCACGATAGGTAAGCTGTTCACCTGCAAAAGAGACTGCGATCGCATTACCGTTTCGCTCTACCTGTGCTTCAATTAATTGGTGGAGACATAGGGTCAGGTCATAATCAGTCTGAGTAGCATTCCACTCAACCAATATTTTCTCTCGTTCCCTCTCACTCAGCAATGGTAACTGAGCTACTGGCTGTTCTGGATTTGATACAATACTTTCCAGTAAATTCTGAAAATGTCTGCTGATCTGAGCAACTGTCGTTTCATCTAACAGATTGCTGTTGTACTGAAAACAACTCTGCAATGATTCAGAAAGCTGGATGACTTCCAAGCTTAAATCAAATTCTAGTTCGATTTGATCGCAGTTTGTCGGCTGGTTTTTGACTCCTGACTCCAATAAATTTGATATATTTTCCCGCTGATTTCGATTTTGAAAAGTAAATGAAGCTTGACAAATAGGTGAATCTTTTGAATTTAACTTTGACTGTAATTCCTTTACCAATAAAGCAAAGGGATAGTCTTGATAATGCCTTATTTCTAAAACCGTATGACTAACTTGATTCAGAAACTTTTTAAATGAAATACTTTCGGAAATAAAATCCCGTGATACTACTACATTAGTAACATTTTCAAATTCGGGTCTATCTTGCTGAGTTCGTCGCAAAGCAACCAGAATATCTGTTTCATTTGTATAACGGTAAAGTAAAACTTTAAATGCTGCCAAAAGAAGGTTATCAAGGCTGATATTTTCACTATTTGCGAGGTCTTTGAGTAACCCAGCTAGTTTATTTTTGATTATAAAAGTATAGGACGAAGAATCATAAGTTTTTCTGGAAGAACGGGGTAAAGTAGGTAAATTAAGCAAAGGTAATTCTCCTGCTAACTGTTTATCCCAATATTCTTTAAGTTCTGAGAGAGAAAGTGATGCTTTTATATTGATTAATTTACTCATATTTAATTACCTATGAAATGATTCTGCCTATATTTAGATATTTAAACCACTTGTTAATTAAGCTGGTTTCATCTCGCGAATGTTGCACATATTTCCGAAAGCAGTGAGTATTTTTCGCGGAGGTTTAGTATTGAGTCTACTATGAGCAACCTGTAGATTATCCATAACGAGAATATCACCTTGCTTCCACTGGAAAATGGCTGCATTTTTCCATTCAGCTTTGCCCAATTCTTTCGCTTCTGCTGCCGTCATTGTCGTATATTGATTATGCTCATTCAAAAAATATGTATTAAGGGTACTGGTTCGTTTTTGCGAACCATCGACAACAGTGGCTGCTGTTGTTAATTTTTGCTGAATTCTTTTGTACAATTTTGCTGGTAGCCAATTGTAATAGAGCCTTTGCCCAAATGAATACCGTTGACCGAGATTTCGATACCATTCTCTACTGATTAAACAATCAACAATGCTAAGGCAAAAGCATAGCTTACTCGTTCTTGGGTGGCTGAATAAGGGAATATAAGAACACTCAAAATTAATAGAGCCATCCTCTTCCCATGTAAAATCAAATCCTTGTTCCTGGAGAAGTTTAGTAATCTCCTCTTTCGAGAGTTCCTCAAAGACAATCTCCAATAGATGGTTGGGAACATATCGCACAAATCGCTGAGGAAAGTTGCTAATTTTGTGCTGTAAGCTGGGAGATAAGCTATCAAATAGTTTTTCCGTATTTATGATGGGAGTCTCACCATATAAATCGGGCTGAATTTGGCAAAAAAAAGCAAGTACGCTGGGTCGTACTGGTACCATATTGAGTTCATTGTGGGGAGCGATAATCGTATCTGGTGGAGCTTCAGAAGAGGTGAAAACTTTATCGGTTATTCGTACACGATGGGCGCTGCCAAAGTGATAAACTGGCTCCAGTTCGATATTCAGTAGCTCTAAAACTTTTTGAAATTGCTCTGCATCCTCAACTTCAAATCCCCGAAACAAAATAGCCCCGTATGTATCTAGTTGTTTATTGAACCAGTCGGAACTTTCGTTTAGTAGTGCTTTGAGAACTGCGAAAGATTTTTCATTGACTGGCTCTATAACTAGAGGTAGTTCTGTTTCAGTACTCGAAAAGGTTTTCTCGTCATCCTGTAAAAACCGTAATCTCATATTTTTTGAAATAGAAATTGGAAGATTTTGCATCTTATATAATGTCCGTTTAATTAACATTAATAAAAAAATCCTAAATCCTTGCGGAGACGTAGCATTGCTACGTCTCTACATCATATGTAATAAGCAAAGGCATTTAGCAGACGGTAATCAAGGAATCAAAAATCATTGCTACGTCTCTACATCATATGTAATAAGCTGCATGACATGATATTTTTCATAAGATTGAAAAATTGCTCAAGTTAACAATTTACCAATAACCTTAAGAGTTTCCAATCCCTAATCCTTCTAAACTGATTCCACCTCTGACTTGATAACAGATTTGCTAGATGAAGTTACATACACCCCTAACATAATCACAACAAAACTTATCAAGGTAGCTCCGTTGGGCTTTTCCGAAAAGATAACCCAAGCTCCCTGGGTGCTAAGGACGGGAACAAACAGATCGCACAAGGAAACAAATCCTGAAGATAACTTGTTGAGGCAATAAGCATAAAGTCCCAGTCCTAATATTTGGCATACCAAAGCTAGGGAAATTACGGTTAACCATCCACTTAAAGAAGAAGGGAAAATTTTATCTTCAGTGAGTATAACAAAGGGCAAAAGGAAAAGGGTGCCGATCGCAGAACACCAAGTCATGATCGCTATCGGACTCAATTGAGTTCGTAGTTCTTCGACGATGAGTGGATATAGACCAAGAAAACCGGCTGATAGTAATGCCAGCATATCTCCCTGGAATTTGTCACCAGCGGATGAGAAGTCATGGTAGGCTAGGATGCAAGCTCCTAGCATCGCGACAAACATACCCATAAGGAATCTACTGTCAAAACGCTTACCCCAGAGCAGCCACCCCGCTAAGACGGTGAACAGTGGAGCCAAATTGTGCATGAGCGTAGAGTTAGCGACGCTAGTCTGATTTAGTGACCAAGCCCAGAGAATAAGAGTAGCAAACATTACAAACCCAACTCCTAGCAGGAGCAAGAGTAGCCTGGTTGTATAAACTTGCGGTTTTGGTTCGCTATGAGACAGTCGATTTTGCGCTGCTGTGACTCCATTCCACAGCGCAAAGGCAACAGTAGAGATCCAGAAGCGATTAAAGATGGTAGCATTGGGACCAAGTTCGACTTCGCTCAAGCGGATCAAAATTGGTGAGAAAGATAGGGCTATTAAACCTACTACCAATGAAATAATTGTACCGTAGTTGGTGTTATAAATAACTGTTCTTGTAGTAATTTCAGTTTAGCTTTGATCATCAATGTTTTCCAATGGCGTTACTACTAATTTGTCAATAACTAATTGACGGGTAAATAAAAAGGATGAAGGATAAAAGATGTTCGCGCAGGCAGCGTCTCCCCCTGGGAGAAGGATGAAAATAGAAAGAATTTGAACTTTCTTTTTTGTTAGAAAGCCCAAATAAAACCCGTATTCGAGACGTATTTCTTAAACCTCATAGTATTTATTTCATACTTCATACTTCATACTTCATACTTT
>CASBQC010000161.1 GCA_949127805.1 Nostocales cyanobacterium PMM_0081 | reverse complement strand
TCGTTATTCATAGTCAATATTCTGGATTTTCCCTAAAAAACAACTAAAATGTCGAAAAAATACAGTTATTTTTCGCTGATTTATTTAAAGATTGTGTGCGATTTGAAGGACGAGTTTTGTTAAATTTATGAAACTAAGTAGCGAATTGATTAAGCTACAATCCTTAGTATTAGTATAAAAATACCATGTTATACTGACTTATTTGCATCTCATGTGGTTGTAGACGTGCAACGAAAGCAATTATTAAAAATGCCAGCAATCAAAAGTTGCACAATCGCCACTGACAATTGAGAATGGTATTTATTGCCAATGTCAAGGCAGTATTAGCAGTTCCTAAATTACGTACAACACAGTAGCAAATGAAACAAGTAAATTTTTTAATCATTTTTATCTTTTGTTTAGCTTTCGCTTTATTTACTCTAGAGAACACCAACCTAGGAACAATTTATGTTCTTCCTGGAGTAGAGGTACAAGCACCGATGGCAGTTGAATTGCTATTAGCGGCTGGCTTAGGCGCAGTTTTTGCGTGGCTATTTAGTATGTGGACACAATTGCAGCGACAAATATTGTCTGGTCCACAACGCAAACAAAAAGTCCGAATTAAAGAACTAGAGTCAAAAATTGAACAGTACCAAGCCGAAGTTCAATCGTTGCAACTTGCGCTACCCCCTGCAGGTGATTCCTCAACAAAAGAAACAGAGACGAATGTGCCGAATACACGCTCTGTTCAAGCCCAATAGGTCTACAGTTCAATTTATCCACTAAAACACCGACTTACTTAGGACTTGTTGATGGCATCAGACGGGCTATTAGAAACAATTTCACAGCTGATTCACCAGGCAGAACAGGGGGAAATTGACCCTTGGGATGTGCGGGTAATTGAGGTAATTGACCGTTACTTAGAATTAATGGCACCGGAGACAACACGTATTGGCTATGAAGCTGATTTATCGCAATCCGGGCAGGCTTTTTTGTCGGCATCGATGCTGGTGTTATTCAAGGCAAACACCTTGATGCAAATGCAAGCAGCAGCAGATGAAGAAGATGTTGTACTAGATGATGTACTGCCAGACAACGAATCGGGCTTAGTATATTCTCTTCATCGATTGCCATTAGAACGGGCATTGCGCCGTCGTCCTGCAGCGATGCCACCGCCAAAACGCCGCGTGACTCTGCAAGAGTTGATCAAACAATTGCAGATCATGGAGAATCAACTAAAACTTGTACAGAAAGTCAGCAAACCTGTCCGTCCCCGGCGTCAGCCCAGCATCCAAAGTATGCGGGCAGCACTAGAGTTAGCTCACCAGGAAAATCTGACGGAAGTGGCTGGAGAACTCGAAGAAGTATTGCATAACAGAGGCGCAGAATTATGCTTGGAAGAAAATTGGTTGAATTTAGAACAGCTAGTAGAATTGTGGACTCAGACAAAGAAACCATATCACAACACTTCTGCTCATAAATCAGAACACAGTCATCTAGTTAGCGTTTTCTGGGCATTACTACTGCTGTCGGCTCAATCTAAGGTAGAGCTATGTCAAGAAGAATTCTACCAACAAATTAAAATTCGCTTACTCTCAAATTCTCCCAATACCTGATCGAATATGCCTTACTTGAAAAAGGGGTGCATGGGAAAGGGTACAGGGGTGCATGGGAAAGGTGAAAAAGAGATTTTCATCAGAGGTGTACGCAGCTATTTCAGGGCTAGTTGGCGCAAGTTTAACGGCAGGAAGACAGATGATTTACAGATTTTGCTTTTTGTAAACTGCAAAATCCGAGTAAATTGAAAAGATAACCGATCGCTTGTCATCGGACGGTAGCCTATGCTAGCACGTAAAGCGAACATTCGTGTATAGAGTGCTTTTAAGGATGACTTAGAGCAAAATTAAACAGATGATTAAGTATCATTCGAGCAAAGTAAACTGGCTTGTGGTTGAGGAATAAACTTTTATGAAGGCGATGATTCTCGCAGCGGGTAAAGGTACTCGCGTGCGTCCAATTACCTATACAACTCCCAAACCGATGATTCCCATCCTGCAAAAGCCAGTGATGGAATTTTTACTAGAACTGTTACGTCAGCATGGCTTTGACCAAATTATGGTTAACGTTAGCCATTTGGCTGAGGAAATTGAAAACTATTTCCGTGATGGTCAGCGGTTTGGCGTGCAGATTGCATATTCCTTTGAAGGGCGAATTGATGACGACGGTAAACTGGTAGGGGAAGCTATTGGTTCGGCTGGCGGAATGCGCCGTATCCAAGACTTCTCGCCGTTTTTTGACGATACCTTTGTGGTGTTGTGCGGCGATGCTTTAATTGACCTAGATTTATCAACTGCGGTTAAGTGGCATAAATCCAAAGGGGCGATCGCTACCATCGTTACAAAATCTGTCCCATTAGAAGAAGTTCCTAGTTACGGTGTAGTCGTCACCGATGAAGATGGTCGCGTCAAAGCATTCCAAGAAAAACCGTCAGTAGAAGAGGCTAAGAGTACCAATATCAATACTGGTATTTACATCTTTGAGCCAGAGATATTTAATTATATTCCCTCTGGCATAGAGTACGACATCGGTGGTGAATTATTTCCCAAACTGGTAGAAATAGATGCGCCGTTTTACGCCATTCCGATGGATTTTGAATGGGTAGATATTGGTAAAGTACCAGACTACTGGCGGGCAATTCGCGGTGTGCTGTTACGCGAAATTAAAAATGTGCAAATTCCCGGTCATGAAGTTGCTCCAGGAATCTACACTGGCTTAAATGTTGCCGTGAATTGGGACAAAGTGGATATCACAGGTCCAGTTTACATCGGTGGCATGACCAGGATAGAAGATGGTGCAAAAATTGTTGGTCCGACGATGATTGGTCCGAATTGCTGGGTATGTAGTGGTGCAACCGTAGACAATAGCGTGATTTTTGAATACTCGCGCTTGGGTCCTGGGGTCAGCTTGGTTGATAAGCTGGTGTATGGGCGTTACTGCGTTGATAAAACTGGCGCGTCGATAGATGTCAAAGCTGCTGCTTTAGACTGGCTGATTACCGATGCTCGTCAAGCAGTACCATCTCATACCCCAGCGGAACGGCAAGCGATCGCTGAATTGTTGGGGACAAACGGCAGTTAATTGTTGGTTGGAGCGTTGTTAAGAGTTAGTTGTTAGTTGTCAAAAAGTATTATTAACTCCTAACTCCTAACTCCTAACTCCTAACTCCTAACTCCTAACCATTACTATTAAGATATGTGTACCGCTGCAAACTTTGTTCGTAAGTTTGTAGCAGTCGCTGAGATTCCGCTAGGGTGATGCGATTTTCTTCTAAAGCTTGTTCGCAACGCTGGCGGATTTTTTCTACCAGATCCTCGGAGTCATACTGGACGTAGCTGACTACTTCGCTCATGGTGTCGCCTTTAACGACGTGTTCAATCTGATAACCTTTAGGAGTTAATTGAATATGAACTGCGTTGGTGTCGCCAAATAAGTTATGCAAATTGCCCATGATTTCTTGGTAAGCTCCATTGAGGAACATCCCTAAATAGTAAGGTTCTCCTGGCTTGAAGGTGTGCAGTTCTAGAACTGACTTGACATCGCGCAGGTCGATAAAACGGTCAATTTTGCCGTCACTGTCGCAGGTAAGATCCGCCAAAATCCCGCGTCGCGTCGGTTCTTCTCCCAAACGGTGTATCGGCATAATCGGGAATAGTTGGTCGATCGCCCAACAATCTGGTGCTGATTGAAACACTGAAAGATTGATGTAATAGATGGAAGCCATGATTTTTTCTAGGTCTTCCAGTTCGTCGGGTACGTATTCTTCCTGACGGGTGATGTCAAGAATTTTATGACAACAAGCCCAGTAGAGGCGCTCTGCTTTGGCTCGTTCTCGGAGACGCAAAATTCCTAAGTTGAAGCGGCTGATGGCTTCTTCTTTGAATTGAGCGGCATCGTGGTAAAACTCTTGAAAATTCTCTTTGTTGATACTTTGGTAGGTTTCCCAAAGGTAATTAATAACCGGGGGTTCTCCCTCTTGTGGGGGTTCTGGTGGGTCGAGGGGAATCTCGCTGGTACTGAGAACGTCAAAAATTAGCACCGATTGATGGGAGGCGATCGCTCGTCCACTTTCGCTAATCAGTGTTGGTACGGGTATTTGCCGTTCGGCACAGGTATCTTTTAACTCTGCCACGATGTCATTGGCATAGTTTTGCATGTTGTAATTTTTCGAGGCATAGAAGTTGGTTTGCGAGCCGTCGTAATCTACACCCAAGCCACCCCCAACATCAAGATATTTCATGTCAGCTCCTAGCATCGCCAATTCTACGTAGATGCGGCTGGCTTCTTGAATGGCATCTTTAATTACATTAATGGCGGAAATTTGCGAACCGATGTGGAAGTGCAACAACTGCAAAGAATCGAGCAAGTTAGCTTCGCGTAACTTGTCAACTGCATCGATAATTTCCGGCATTGTCAAACCAAATTTAGCGCGATCGCCAGATGATGCTCCCCAGCGTCCCATACCTTGGGTACTGAGTTTAGCGCGAACCCCTAAAATTGGTTTAATCCCCAACTGGCGATTGGCATCAATTACCAAATCGACTTCTTCAATCTGTTCTAAGACAATTATCGGGGTCTGTCCTAGTCTTTGGGCTAACATCGCCGTTTCGATGTATTCCCGGTCTTTGTAGCCATTGCAAGTTAACAATGCGCCCGGTGTATCCAGCATCGCTAAAGCAATCATTAACTCTGGTTTGGAACCGGCTTCTAAACCAAATTGATGAGGTCTGCCAAATCTTACCAAATCTTCAATTAAGTGCCGCTGCTGGTTGCACTTGACGGGAAACACACCACGGTAAATGCCAGCGTAGTTGTAGCGAGCGATCGCTTTGGCAAAACATGCATTTAATCTCTCAATCCGGTCTTCCAAAATATCGGAAAATCGAATTAACAAAGGTAATCCTAAATTACGCTGCTTTAGGGCATTGACTAATTCAAATAAATCTAGAGAACCTCCATGATCACCCTTCGGAGAAACCGTGACATGACCAGCAGCGCTAATCGAAAAATAAGGCTGTCCCCAACCTTCGATGCGATAAAGGGCTTCGCTATCCTCAATTTTCCAGCTGACGCGAGACGCTTCGCTAGTGGTACTAGGTGGTAGTAGCTTTTTTTGCTTTTGATTCTTCACTTCAGCTTTATGTCCATTAGCCGGAGGTTGCACCACCTCTTCCGATGCATCACTTGACTCAACACGCATTTCTTCCTGACCTCTGTGTGTCACCCACAAGTAATCAATTTAACGCATTAATAAACCAACGTATATGCACCTAAAGATGATTTCTAAGATAAACTCTGATTGGTCATTGGTTGAGAGTCAATGGTCAATGGTCAATGGTCAAGAGTCAAGGGTCAAGGGTCAAGGGTCAATGGTCAATATGAGTGACTTTGGACTTTGGACTGTTGACTCTTGACTTTGGACTACTAACAAATTTACTAAGTTTGAGGAGATGACGATGGAACGCACATTTTTAGCAATTAAGCCTGATGGGGTGCAACGCGGACTGGTAGGTGAAATTATTGGTCGCTTTGAAACCAAAGGCTTTACTCTTGTTGGCTTGAAGTTTCTAAAACCTAGCCGGGAATTAGCCCAAGCGCACTACGATGTTCACCGCGAAAGACCCTTTTTTGCTGGGTTGGTGGAGTTTATTACCTCTGGACCAGTGGTAGCGATGGTTTGGGAAGGTGAGGGTGTAATCGCTTCTGCGAGAAAAATAATTGGTGCTACAAACCCTCTGAATGCGGAACCAGGGACAATTCGGGGCGATTTAGGTGTAAATATTGGTCGCAACATTATACACGGTTCCGATGCTCCGGAAACCGCGCAAAATGAAGTTTCCTTATGGTTTAAGGAAGATGAGTTAGTCGGTTGGCAACCCGATATTATGCGTTGGTTGCACGAGTAATCTAGGAGGGGAGAGGGACAGGG
>CASBQC010000160.1 GCA_949127805.1 Nostocales cyanobacterium PMM_0081 | reverse complement strand
CCCTCTCCCCATCCCAAGAACTCTCCCCATCTCCCCTCTCCCCATTCCCTAAAACGAAATTATCAAATAATTATTCGCAAACTTCGCTCCAGCAACAGATTTGCCACTTAAAGCCGGAGGTAGAATAATATTGCGTCGTTGATCTCCGGCTTCTATAGTGACTTCCGGACCCAATTGAGTCAACTTGACCTGTTTTTTATCGAATCCAGGCAAAAATAAGCGTACCTGACGACTTGGGACATCAATTTCAATTGGTTTGGGAGCCTGTACTGCTTGTGTTAGAAAGTCGGGTAGGGCATTCATTAGTGGTTGCCAATCTCCTGCTTTGAAGTCAGGAATAACACTAATTGGCAGGGGGGCAAATTCCGGCGACAAATTGGCATCTGTGTCGGAATTAACCAACAGGACACCGCCAACAGTTAAACCGACTTGTTGAGCGCTACCCCACAAATAACGAGCAGTGGCAACTTCTATCGGATCTTGTGTAGTTACCAAAAAAGCCGCCATCCGCTTAGGGTCTGTAACAGCAGCTTTACCCTTTTCTAGTAAATTATTCGCGGTGTTGGTGGGTTGAGCGAAATTATCTGCTGTCCAATTGACGTTAAAAAAGGTACTAACTAGGGGTTGAATAAAAGGCGATTCGGAGATTGCCTTTCCTAAATCGGAGTTAACAAATAATTGCCGAAATCGCCGTAAATACCAACTTAGAGACTCTGGCAAACCGAGCGATCGCAAAGTGGAAGAATCGCCTGTGCCGTTGTATACTATGGCATCATATTTACCGCTTTCGTCGTACTGACGAATAGCATTCAAAGCAAGAGCACTGTCCATCCCTGGCAATACTGCCAGTTCTTGACCAAAAACCTCTTTGAGGATGGGTGTACGGAGGTATTGAGCCTCAAGTTTTTTTACTTCTTCCCAACTACGTTCTAGCAGTGCAGATGTTTGAAACTGCACAACTTGTAAATTGGGGGCGATTTCTTGGGGGTCTGCTGCTAAAGTCGTACCTAGGAGAATTGGTAGTTCTGGTTCTGGTAATCCTGCTAAAAGTACCCGCTTTCCTTGGCTTGCCAATAACTTGGCAGCGGCGATCGCGCATTTAGTCCGATCAGTGCCGCCTTTGCCCAAAAATGTCAAGATCTGGGTCATTAGTTGATTCTCTTTTTACCGCCGTTTGTGTCAACTCCAACTTAGCACTCGCCAAATCATCCAACTTCTGCCATAAAGTACAAAGCAGAGGCTTCCGGACGAAGTTTCGAGCGGAAGGACTCTATCTTTAGACTTTCAGTTTGCGCTTTAGTTGTGTCTATTGTTCGAGTCTAAGTTCATCTTCAAAAAACCAAGTCGAAAAATTGTCTTCAAACTGCACCACCACACCGACACCGCTAGCATCAGTCATTCTGAAGCCTTGGATGACACCGATTTGTCCTAGCCTTTTGACTACAGGAGGAGACACGCGATCGCGCAAACGACAGACTTTAACCTTTTGTCCAATTTCCATGCCTATTTACAATGCAATAAACCAAGTCTCAGTGTAGCTGAATCCGTGACTCCAAAGGGAGTAGTTGCTACAACACACTCAATAAGGTTGTGATCTATAATTTTCATCAAAAAACATTATCCGAACCGTATTGACAACACACTTTCACCTTTAACAACCAACTTATGACTAAAATTAAATCAACAACCAAGCAGGTACATATCCATGTTTGTCACAGCCCAACAGCTAGAACAACAAATGCCCGATGCAACTCGGTTGTTAAGTGATGAGCCAGAAATGGAAACTTCGTTGCATTATATGCAGCTACTGCTGCTGGTGACTTGTTTGGAGTGGTTGTGGCAAGAGCGCAATGACTTCTTTATTGGTGCGAATCTGACAATTTATTTTAGTCGCCAGCAGTTGCGAAATCGAGATTTTCGTGGTCCGGACTTTTTCTTAGTGCGAGACACCGAAAAGCGACCCCGCAATTCTTGGGTAGTTTGGGAGGAAGATGGACGTTATCCAGACTTGATTATTGAATTACTTTCTGAGAGTACGGCTGACATTGACCGGAATTTGAAGAAAAATCTCTATCAAAATCGCTTTCATACCCCGGAATATTTTTGGTTTTCGCCCCTAAGTCTAGAATTTGTTGGTTTTGAATTGATCGGCAATCAATATCAAGAAATTCCAGGAAATGCCCAAGGATGGCGCTGGAGTGAAGTACTTGGGCTGTATTTAGGTGTAGATAATGGTAAACTGCGCTACTTCACTGCTGATGGCAATTTAGTACCCACACCGGAGGAAGCTGCTCAACTAGCACAGCAAGAAGCTCAACTAGCACAGCAAGAAGCTCAACTAGCACAGCAAGAGGCTCAACTAGCACAGCAAGAAGCTCAAAGTGCAAAAGCTAGGGTAAATGATGTGGAATTGCGCTTAGAAGAAGAACAAAGGCGATCGCAACTTTTAGAAGAACAACTGCGATCATTAGGAATCGATCCAGAAAGTATAACTTAGCCAAATAAAGCTTTACGAATCGTCAAAATATATTAATACGTGACAAATTTACTGTACAATCTTCGAGAAATGTGAGCTTTATAGTAGATAAGTAGTTGATTACCAAAGCAATACAACAGGAACTTTCGTAGGTAACAAGCTTCATTGAAAGAAATTTGATGTGTAGCTATCGAGGAAGCAGGAATTGTTGCGAAC
This sequence comes from Nostocales cyanobacterium PMM_0081, assembly GCA_949127805.1. Classification (GTDB taxonomy): domain Bacteria; phylum Cyanobacteriota; class Cyanobacteriia; order Cyanobacteriales; family Nostocaceae; genus Hassallia. The sequence goes on along the minus strand of CASBQC010000160.1, from coordinate 1,104 downwards.
AATGCGAGGAGCTGTGCGTAAGGCTATCAAGCTGAAGCGCATTTTACCAGTTAGCGATCGGTGGTGGGCAAAGTTTGATTTACTAAGAACTTTAGTGCGGCGCGACTTGGAAGCGCGGTACAAAGGTTCTGTTTTAGGAAATTTATGGCCCCTGCTAAATCAACTTTCCCAGTTACTAATTTACACCTATGTTTTCTCAATTGTCCTAAAGGTGAAGCTGAGTATCAAAACTTTACCAGAGAATAATTTTACCTTTGGCTTGTGGCTGTTTGCAGGGTTATTGCCTTGGATTGCTTTTACAGGTGGACTGATGCAGTCTGCTAATTCTGTGGTAGGACAGCCGAATTTGGTCAAGAAAGTGGTGTTTCCTTTGGGCTTGTTACCACTAGTGCCAATTTTATCAGCGTTCATTGAAAGTTCCTTTGGTTTAATGGCGTTGATTTTTTTTGTAGCGGTGACTTCCCATACTTTACATACCACCTTGGCGCTGTTACCCTTAATCTGGCTAACACAATTATTATTAACAGCAGGGTTAGGCTATTTTGCGGCAGCAATAACCGTATTTTTACGAGATATACCCCAGACATTGGGAGTAATTTTAAACATTTGGATGTATTTAACACCAATTATTTATCCAGCCACGGCTATTCCAGAAGCTTGGCGGGGTTGGGTATTTTGGTTAAATCCCATGACAGCGATCGCAGAAGTCTATCGAGACTTAATATTAGTCGGAGAAGTAAAACACTGGGGTGAGTGGGGATTTTCCTCACTAATTGCCTTAGTAATTTTTTGTGGCGGATTGTGGTGTTACCGGCGTCTACGTCCCGCATTTGCAGATGTGTTGTAGATTACTAGACTTGATTAGTTATGAAAAGCAAGCCCTACTGTACTTTTAAAAGTAATGCGATCGCATTACTTTAACTGACAGTTGATCTGCGGATCGCCAAAAATTGACCAGATAAGATTCTCAGGTAAAAAAATACTATTTTTTACAATTAATCTGGAATTTTGTCAGTAAAGATCGGGAACTAATCATTAAATTAGCGTGTCTTCCAAAATAAATAACATTTGAAAGACAAAATTGTTACATAGAAATTGCCGGGG
>CASBQC010000159.1 GCA_949127805.1 Nostocales cyanobacterium PMM_0081 | reverse complement strand
CTCTTGACTCTTGACTCTTGACTCTTGACTCTTGACTCTTGACTCTTGATTGAATACGAGTAGCAAATTCCGGCACCAACCCAGTTACAATCTGTAAAGAAGCTGAAAAGGAAAGACGGAATGCGTGTTGCAATCGTAGGTGCGGGACTGGCTGGACTAGCAACCGCAGTAGACTTGGCTGATGCTGGTTGTGAAGTCCAGATTTTTGAGTCCCGCCCCTTTGTGGGTGGTAAAGTTGGTAGTTGGGTTGATAATGATGGCAATCACGTTGAAATGGGGCTGCATGTATTTTTTGGTTGCTATTACCAGCTATTTGAGTTAATGAAGAAGGTGGGGGCTTTTGATAACTTACGGCTTAAAGAACACACCCACACTTTTATCAACAAAGGGGGAAAAACTGGTGCATTAGATTTTCGTTTCTTTACAGGTGCGCCATTTAATGGGTTAAAAGCATTTTTTACAACTTCTCAACTCTCAGTTCTGGATAAATTGCAGAATGCTCTAGCTCTAGCTACTAGCCCAGTAGTGCGCGGTTTGGTAGACTTTGATGGAGCGATGAGAAATATCCGCAACTTAGATAAAGTCAGCTTTGCCGACTGGTTCCGCAGTCACGGGGGCAGTAATGGTAGCATCAAACGCATGTGGAACCCGATCGCTTATGCATTGGGTTTCATTGATTGCGAAAATATGTCTGCCCGTTGTATGTTGACAATTTTCCAGTTATTTGCTGTGAGAACCGAAGCATCAATACTGCGAATGTTAGAAGGTTCCCCCCATGAGTATTTGCACAAGCCGATATTAAAATATTTAGAAGCCAGAGGAACCAAGGTTTACACACGTCGGCAAGTGCGGGAAATTAACTTTACTTCCGGCGAAGAAACTCGCGTTACTGGTATCACCGTTGCCCAAGGTGAGACAGAAGAAAATATCACCGCTGATGCTTACGTCTTTGCTTGCGATGTTCCAGGAATTCAGCGTATTATACCACAAGAGTGGCGAAAGTGGTCAGAATTTGACAATATTTATAAATTAGAAGCCGTGCCAGTGGCAACAGTGCAACTGCGGTTTGATGGGTGGGTGACAGAATTGCAAGACGCCCAGAAACGCAAACAGCTAAATTATGCGGCGGGGATAGATAATTTGCTGTATACTGCTGACGCTGACTTTTCTTGTTTTGCGGATATGGCTTTGACTAGCCCTGCTGATTATTATCGAGAAGGTGAGGGTTCGTTGTTGCAACTGGTGCTGACACCGGGAGATCCGTTTATTAAACAAAGTAACGAGGCGATCGCTTATCACGTCCTCAAACAAGTACACGAGTTGTTTCCCTCGTCGCGAGAGCTAAATATGACTTGGTACAGTGTGGTGAAACTTGCTCAGTCTCTTTATCGGGAAGCACCAGGAATGGATGTTTACCGTCCTCACCAAAAGACGCCAGTACCTAACTTTTTCCTGGCAGGTAGTTATACCCAGCAAGATTATATCGATAGCATGGAGGGAGCGACAATATCCGGGCGGCGTGCGGCAAAGGTAATTTTAGAGAATGTAAAAAAGTAAAGATTAGGGAAACTCATATCTTGCACCTAACGATTAAAATCGCGGCTACGCGAACAAAGCCTGCCGACGCAGGCTACAAAACCCCTGATTTTATATTAGTCCGCGTAGGCGGTGAGTCCAGCGCTGCGTCCGGGTTTCCCGACCCAGGCGACTGGCTCTCCCGTTGGGACTTGGTTTGTTTAGCCGCGATTTTAATCGTTCGGGCTTTAGTGCAAGATATAAGGAAACGAACCACGAAGATACGAAGTAGCTTGTCGAAGACTAGACGCGAAGGACGCAAAGAAAGAATGGCAGACTGGCTAGAGCATAGTGTGCAGGTAGAGGTAGAGGCTCCTATAGAATTCGTGTGGAGCCTCTGGTCAGATTTGGAGCAAATGCCGCGCTGGATGAAGTGGATTGAGGAAGTGAAGATTCCTGAAGATAATCCAGAGCTATCTTTTTGGACGCTTAATACTGGTGGTTTGCAGTTTACCTGGAAATCCCGGATTTTGAAGATGATTCCCAACCAGATTATTCAATGGGAATCAATTGATGGTTTGCCAAATCAGGGAGCGATTCGCTTTTACGATCGCAAAGATAGCAGTATTGTTAAACTCAGCATTTCTTATGCTATCCCCGGTATCCTTGGCAAAATCATGGATAATTTGTTTTTGGGACGGGCGGTAGAATCTACAATTAAAGCTGATTTAGAGCGGTTTAGAGAATATGCTCTCAGGGTTAAATCGAATCCATTTTAGTAGCGTTGAAAAGCTTGCATGACTACGCAACTACGCTGGTGTACAAACGGTTGGTTCTGGAAGCTCCTCGCCCGCAGCTTCATAGGCAATAATTAAAGACTCTAATACTTCAATTCCATTGGCTACTGCTGACTGGTAAGTATCACCATGAGTCCTGAAGCGTTGTCCTTTGAAAATCAGGAAACCCTACCAAAAAGCAATTATCTTCAACAGACCACTGAATAACCATTTGATATTTAAGCTTTGTCATCTTGAATGCTGTAAACACAGAAAATTCAAATTCCTCGTAAAGACGTTCTGGCAGAACGTCTCTACAGATATGGTTTAAATACCATTCCTAATTACCAAGTTGGATCGCTAAACAGATTAATCGTCAATTCTTCATCTTTTGGCGGTACTGAGGTAATACAAGCGCGGATGATATTGCCATCATCTAATTCCACAGTGCAAGCGTGACATGACCCCATCAAACAACCAGTGGGAATGAATACTCCGGCTTTATCTGCTACATCGAGTAGAGATTCTCCCACTTCGGCATCAACGGTGACATCATCTGGTAAAAAGCGAATGCGAACACTCATAAAACCTTATACTATTAAGACAAAAATGGAGTTAAGTCTAAATGGCGTTCTATTTCCGTGGCAAGAGAGTCTAAAATAGTTTCTCGCTCTTCGCGGTAGTTAGCAACGCCTGTAGGTAGAGATTTTAAACCGCGCTGTTGACGCAAGCGATTTAACCAAGCGCGGCGCCAGGGACCATTGTCAAAAATGCCGTGGAGATAAGTACCCCAAACTGATTGGCAACTATCTACTAAACCTAAATTAATATCGTCAAATAAAGGTTGGAAAGCTTTGGAATCTGTTCCTGGCATTTCTATGCGCGATCGCCCTTGATGGATTTCAAAGCCATTTACCGGCAAGCCCATTTGCGGAAAATTCGAGCTAACTTGCCGCTGACGGGCGATTTTCTGTCCGGTAATCACCGTTTTTATTGGCAATAAATTCAAACCCTGATATCTGCCGGCTTGTCCTTCTATCCCCTCTGGATCGGCTATCATTTGACCGAGCATTTGATATCCACCGCAAATACCCAAAACTGTACCACCAGATGCGGCATAATGTTGAATTGCTTCAGCCATACCAGTTTTTTGCAATAATAGCAAGTCGGGAATTGTGGTTTTTGTCCCTGGAATAATTACCGCATCTGGATGTCCTAAATCTTGCTTGGGGCTTAAGTATTTTATCCCAACTGAGGATTCTGATTCCAAGGGGTCAAAGTCGGTAAAATTGGCAATTCTCGGTAAGCGAATAACGGCAATGTTAAGCTCGTTACTGGTTTTGTTAGACCTACGATCAAGTAGATCAAGGGAGTCTTCCGCCGGAAACAGATGTTCTAAATAAGGAATAACACCGACAACGGGGATACCAGTACGTTCTTCTAACCATTTGATTCCTGGCTCCAAGAGCGATCGCTGTCCCCGAAACTTGTTAATTACTACACCGCGAATTAAAGCGCGTTCGTCTGGGTCTAATAACTCCAAGGTTCCCACAACATGGGCAAAAGCACCACCCCGGTCAATATCAACTACCAGTAGTGTGGCTGCATTCAAATGTTTCGCTACCCGCATATTTGTCAAGTCGCGGTGCTTGAGATTAATTTCCGCCGGACTACCGGCACCTTCGCAAACCAGCATATCAAACTCTGTTCCTAAATGCTGAAGCGATTCTTCAATTGCTCGCCAACCCAGGTCAAAATATTGCTCGTAGTATTCTGCGGCACCCACTTTGCCTACAGACTTACCCTTAATAATTACTTGGGAGGTCATATCTCCTTGGGGTTTGAGTAAAATTGGGTTCATTTCTACCCAAGGGACGATTCCCGCAGCCCAAGCTTGTACCGCTTGCGCGTAACCGATTTCACCCCCACTAGCGGTGACATAAGAATTTAAAGCCATATTTTGACCTTTAAAGGGAGCCACTCGCCAACCACGCCGCGCTAAAATGCGACAAATAGCTGCGGTTATCAGTGATTTCCCTGCGTGGGATGTTGTCCCCACTACCATAATTGATTTCATAAATAT
>CASBQC010000158.1 GCA_949127805.1 Nostocales cyanobacterium PMM_0081 | reverse complement strand
CCATATTTAGGTACTTGAAAGCTTCAAAACTTCTGACCTCTGGAAATAGGTTTTGATAATACTGACAATATTCATCTATAAATTTGATTGTGGGTATTGGTTGACGAGGCTCTACCATAGCACCTGTCTGAGTTATAACGTTTGTCCTTAATTATACTCCTGCGAGAGTGATAAAAGAGGGTTAATAACCAAGCACCAACTTGAGATTGATTCATTTGACGAGTACGTCGCAAAGCATCATTTAATAGGGAAATTTCCAATCCAGGTAATACCAGAGATTGAGTAATCCGTCTACTACCATTATTTTCCATAGCAAAAGCAATAACTTGGAGATTTTGCACATCAAGAATCCAGTATTCTGCTACTCCTAAATCCTCATACAACAGTCGTTTTTCACCTTTATCATCAGCAAGGGAGGAATTAGCAACTTCTATTACTAAAGTCGGCGCAGGATATATATCTAAGCTAATAATTGAAGTTCCATAAGGAATAACATCAGCGTTTTCACCAATGTAGTAAGATACATCAGGTTGAACCTCCTTTAAGCCTGTTTTGCGGTAGGTGCAGTTATCTTTGCCATTCAAAGCAATACCTTTAATACTGGCAAACAGGTAAACGGCATACATGATAATTCCGTGGTCGCTAGCGTGGTCATTTCCCAGTGGTGCCATTTCAATCCTCATTTGTCCATTGTGGTAGTAGCCTTTGGCTTTTTCGTAAGCTGGATTCTCAATTGCTTGAATATATTCATCCCAAGTGGCTGTAACCCAAATATCAGTTGGTAATTTTGTTTGTAGTTCGCTCATAATTTACCTCTGCTGATTAATTTATAATTTTAATTTGCTGGAACACATATTGTAGAGACGTTCCACCGGAACGTCTCTACGACGGTTGCAATTAATCTCACTTTTGCAATACTACATTAAAGGAATTTAAATATCCCGTAATGCTTTTTGCTAAATACTTTTGCTGCTTTTTAGTTGTGATCACCATTACTTGATACAAGCGTCCCTCAGCGAAATACATTCTATTTCTCGTGATTTTGCCACCAGAATTTATATACTCAATTTCTTTGCCTGGATGACCGTTAGAACTACGAATATCTCGCGATCCAATTAAATTACTTTGCGTAGTCTTTAAAGCCATTTCCTGTGCATTATTGAGGATTTCTTGAGGATTAGTCATTTGACCATAACTATGGGGAAAGTCATTAAAAGCAACTACATATGCTACTTCTTGTTTCGGTGGTTGTCCGAGAAAGACTTCTAAATTGATTTCTCCCATGAATGTTTTTTGAGTTTGAGTAACTCTTTTGGGCATTCCTGGCATCAAAACGGTAAAACGTCCATCTGGTGCAGTGAATAATTTCCATTGTGATACCTGAGAATCATCTGTTTGCCCTTGAGAAACCGCAACTTTAGGTTGACGTGCTTCGACTACCGTATGTGTACTGCTGACAAAAGTTGCGGCAGCGATTATTGGTAAGAAAAATTTAATTGTCATAGTTGTTGCTTTTGGAGATGCTAATACTACTTATGCTGCTAGCTGTTATAACCTAGCCGCGTGCAAAGCAGCACCGATTAATCCCACATGTTGATTAAGAACAATATGCACCGGTATATCTTCGAGGAGACTCCGCATTCTGCCTTTTTGGGTGAAGGTCAACAAAAACCTGTCTTGTTGAAGTAAGGGTAGAATTTTGGTAGCAATACCGCCAGCAACATATAAACCGCCGTATGGTAAGAGTTTCAGAGCCAGATTACCAGCTTCTGCGCCGTAAGCTTCAACAAATATTTGCATCGTTTGTTCCGACAAGCGATCGCTTGCTTGTAATGCTGCATTACCAATGGCTGCACCAGGATCGACACTTTTCTCTTGCTGCCCCGCTTCTTGTTCCCAAGTTCTGACAATTTCGGCAATTTCTGGTGATTCCCGGTGTATTTGGCGATCGCGCAAAAATTGATAAATTGCTACAATGCCTTGACCAGAAACTACCCTCTCCACCGAAACCCGCTGGATGTCATGTTTAATCAACAAGTGTTTCAAAAGTTGAAACTCTAACTCAGTACGAGGAGCAAAATCAACATGTCCACCTTCAGAAGGAAAAACTTGATATTTGTCTTGCTGCTTCATTAAAAAACCTTGTCCTAAACCGGTACCGGCACCAATAATCGCAATCGGTGCTGTTGGTTGAAACTTACCAGTTTGCAAAGTGTGCAAGTCTTGTTTGTTTAAACCCAGAATGCCATAACCAACCGCCGCAAAGTCATTAATTAGAGAAATATGGGCAATATCCAGTTCTTGTTCTAAACGTTGGATATCCAAGAACCAAGCTAAATTGGTCAACTTGGCAGTATTGTTGACCACAGGACCTGCGATCGCAAAACAAGCCTTTTCTGGTGTTGATGTCTTAGCTTTTGCCAAAAACTGCTTTACCATCGGCACCAAATCAGGAAAATCACCACTGCGGTAACGTTCCTCATAAATAGTATGCAACTCTGATGAATCCGATGCTTCCACCAGTCGTAAAATCGTTTTTGTCCCACCGATGTCCCCTGCTAATAATAATGTCATAGCGATTTTAGATTTATTGGTAATTGGTAATTGGGAACGCGGTAATTGGGAACGCGGTAATTGGGCATTGGGAACATTGAAAATGAGAAAAGTACGTTACCCATTCCCCAT
>CASBQC010000157.1 GCA_949127805.1 Nostocales cyanobacterium PMM_0081 | reverse complement strand
TCAATAGTCAAGAGTCAATAGTTATTAAGCTGTAAACTATTAACTATAAACTAAAAGCATTTTTAATATAATCCGGAATTTGAACTTTTTTAGGTGCTAAAAATAATTTGTCCGTTTTGTATAACAAGTAATCTCACTTTCAAAGGTCCGACTGTATAAATATCTTCTGCCGCAACGGCTTTAATATCCACAGGTTGATCGTACTGCCTTAGTTGAGCAATAAACCGAAGAATGGGACCTTCTACTTGAATATCTTCGACAATTCCTGCATTACGGGCACGAAATTGAGAAGCAGAAATCAGCAGTTGTAGCCGTTGCTGCAACTGATAGGATGTCATGGTTTTCGGATCGGCAGTAGTTGTAGCCACCACTTCACCTCCAGTAAAAACAACTTGATTTCGTGCCGCATCGGCAAAAAATTCTATCTGCTTTTCCCCCCTGACGTAATTACCAGCAGAGAAAATTCGCACCGCGTATTCTCGACCATCACTAATCTGCTTGGTAAGTTGCTCAACCCTCTCTTCGGTAACGCGTAATATTTGCACATTGGTATTGACAGGATTTGTATTTGGTTCAGCTAATTGTATGTTGGCATTACGGTTAGCTTCTTGTAAAAGTTGAATCACAGCTTGGTGGGCAACGGCAGGTTCTGGAGCGCGAATTACCCCAGCAGCAATAACTTGACCGCGAACCAAAGCAACTTTACCCAAACGCAAGTCACGAAAAGACTGGTAATATTTTTCTAACCTTGCAACTTCCTGTTCTAGATAGTCCTGTTGTGTTTCTAGTTCTTTGAGCCGAGATTCTCTTTGGGTAATTACTTGCTCTCGCGAGGCAATTGCTGAATTGCGTTCTCTGATGAGTCGATCTAGTTGGGAAATTTTTTGATCGCGCTGTTCGATAGTTTCTTGGCGATTAGCAAGTTCGCGATCGCGTTTTTTTATTGCTGTTTGAGCAACAGAGATCGCTTTTTTGGCTTCATCAAACAATCGTTGGCGTTCTCCCCTCAATCGTTGAATTCCAGCCACTAGTTCTTTCTGTTGCTGGGAAACGCTTTCGACTTGATTTATCGCTTGTTGATACCGACTAACAACTTGAGCTAGCTGGTTTTGCGTGCGTTGCAGGTTCGCTTGAGTTTGAGCCTGTTGGGCAATGGTGCGGTTTAGTTGAGCCTGTGTAATTTGTTGCTTCGCATTCGCCTCCTGCAACGATTGATTCGTTTGCTGTAATGCTTGTTGAGCTTGGGTTTGTTCTTTTTTTGCCTTGTCTAATTCAACTTCTACTTGACTTTTTTGCGCTTCTGCGGTTTTTAGCTGGTCGCGCTTGTGCCTGAGGTCTCTTTGAATATTTTCTAGCTCAAAGACTCCTTTACGCAATCCTTCATCAGCGGCGAATAAAATCCCTAAAGTTGATGCGGAAATTAAACCGCCTGTAAAAATAGTTACTAGTACTGCGGTATTTTTGGGACGCAGCTTGAATAGAGAGAGGCGTGCTTTGCCAACTCGTGTGCCAATGCGATCGCCCACGGTGGCTATCACGCCCCCTATAATTAAAATTGCCGCTATGAGGATGTACCCGGTGGTCATCTTCAGCTACCGAATCCTTCGGTGATACAGCCTACTACTTTCAGTCATTCTCTGCGGTGAATTTGAACTTGGCAATAGCTCATAGCAATTCACTTTTGAGATTTACCTTCAAAATTAGGTATTATTTCTCAAAAATGAACGAGCGCTACTGCCTAAGCCTCAATTGTATGCTATGTAAATTGCCTACTTAAAGTAACAGGTTTATGAACAGTAATCTTTTTCTTGTGAATGGAAATCATCTTCTTTTCGCGCAAATCGCCCAGTAAGCGGGTGACGGTGACGCGAGTCGAACCAATTGCCTCAGCGATCGCCTGATGAGATAGCTTCAGATCAATTGTAATTCCATCAGCACAAGGAATGCCAAAATCCCGACACAGAATCAACAGAAAACTCACCAACCTCGAACCCATATCTCGGTGAGCGAGAGTTTCAATCATCATTTCTGTCTGTAAAATCCGCGAAGATAGACCTCGCAACATTAACATCGACAATTCGGGATTTTCCTTGAGTGATTGCTCAACCTGTTCAATTGGTGCTGAAAGCAAGTCTGCGGGTGTAAAAGCAACTGCATGGTAAAATCTATCTGACTTATTTCCTGTTAATAATGACAACACACCAAAAACGCTATTTTCCCTTAGCAGCGCTACAGTTATTTCTTCTCCTGCCTCATAAACCCTGGAAAGTTTAACAGCACCCTTCAAAAGAAAATAAACTCTTTCGGCAGGATCGCCAGGAAAAAAGATCGTTTTATTGCGTTCAAACGTTTCCACAACCGGTGGAAACGCTCCGGTTGCCATTTGACGAAAAACATTTGCTAGGGCTTTATCTTGTGCCACGATCATCTACCTTCCCCTACCCAATGCCGGAAAAATTAAAACTGATTTCCTAAGAATACACCCGAAAAATCAATAACACACCGTCAACCTTTTTGTACTTTACTATACTTATGGTCATATATTCATTGTTTGTTGTTTATTATGATACATAATTCTTGATAGTTCCAGCTACTAGTCCTTAATAGCTACGATCCCAAGTTGTACTCAACAGGTTTTTTCTCAAAAAATTTACGCTTTCTTGAAAATATCTTAAGGAAGAAGCAAGAATCTATTCATTCTCCAAGCAACCTTAGACAAAATACTGCGATCGCAAATACTGCTTAAAACAAAGTCAAACCAGGCTCAGATTCGAGTATGCTCTATCTTGATCGTGTACCTTAACAACTTTTATGTTAAATCTCGCCGGGAAAAACGCTCTTGTCACAGGCATTGCCAACAACCGCTCCATCGCTTGGGGAATAGCCCAACAACTGCACTCTTGCGGCGCCAACCTCGGTATTACTTACCTTCGAGATGACCGAGGTAAAATGGAAAAAAAAGTCGCGGAATTGGTCGAACCCCTCAACCCTAGTTTGTTTCTTCCGTGTAATGTCGAAAATGATGAGCAAATTCAATCTACTTTTAATACAATCGCCGAAAAGTGGGGCAAATTAGATATTTTGATCCACTGTCTTGCTTTTGCGAACAAAGAAGATTTGACTGGAAATTTTAGTCAAACCTCGCGTCCAGGTTTTAATAAAGCTTTAGAAGTTAGCACTTACTCATTAATCCAGCTAGCTGGTTCAGCTAAACTTTTAATGACAGAAGGTGGTAGTATCGTCACCCTGACATATTTGGGTGGCGTTAAGGTGGTTCCTAACTACAACGTCATGGGAATCGCCAAAGCCGGATTAGAAATGAGCGTGCGTTACCTCGCATCTGAACTAGGTCCGGAAAATATTCGCGTCAATGCCATCTCCGCAGGTCCGATCCGCACTTTGGCATCAAGTGCGGTGGGCGGCATTTTGGATATGATTCATCATGTAGAACAAGTTGCACCTTTACGACGCACCGTCACTCAACTAGAAGTAGGCAATGCAGCAGCTTTTTTATGTAGCGATTTAGCCAGCGGAATTACTGGACAAGTCCTGTATGTAGATGCAGGATATGAAATCATGGGGATGTAACACAATAAAGTTAAGAGTGAAGAGTTATGAGTTATGAATTTATAACTCCTAACTCCTAACTCCTAACTCCTAACTCTTTCCATTTCTTATGCAAATAAGCGATCGCCAACTTCTTTCCTCACACCACGACCAGCCAAATAAAACTTCTCGAATTGCGACCGTTAGTCGTACCACGGGTGAAACCAATGTGCAAGTCAACATCAACCTAGATGGTACAGGTATTTGCAATGCAGCAACGGGAATCCCCTTTTTGGATCACATGTTGCATCAAATAGCCTCCCACGGACTGATTGACTTGAATGTGCAAGCTAAGGGAGACTTAGAAATTGATGACCACCACACCAACGAAGATGTAGGTATTACTTTTGGGCAAGCATTAAGCCAAGCATTAGGCGATCGCAAAGGCATTGTCCGTTTTGGTAATTTCCTTGCACCTTTAGATGAAGCTTTAATTCAAGTGGCGCTGGATTTTTCCGGTCGTCCGCATATAACCTATGGTTTAGAAATTCCTACGACTCGGGTGGGAACTTACGACACCCAACTAGTGCGGGAATTTTTTGTAGCGGTGGTAAATCATAGCCAAATGACGCTGCACATTCGCCAACTTGACGGCATTAATTCCCATCACATTATTGAAGCGACATTTAAGGCGTTTGCGAGGGCAATGCGGATGGCGGTGGAAATCGATACCCGTCGTGCTGGTATGATTCCCAGTTCTAAAGGTGTTTTGTAAAGTAGCTAAATTTACCTGAAAAGAAGGGAAAAGCAATAAAAAACTTTCTTTTCCCCCTTTCCCCTTTTATAAATGTAGTATCTTTGCTGTAGCCACGAGCATAATTTAAGTAAAAATGAAGTCTGTTGCTGCTTCCCCTGATTCTCAACTGAATACTACAGAGCATCCACCAGTAGTATTAACTTCCGAGTTAAGAAAAGTTTATCGCACCGGCTTTTGGATGAATCAAAAAGTCGTATCCCTCAAAAGCTGTTCTCTAAAAGTTTACAAGGGAGAAACCTTTGGTTTGTTGGGACCAAATGGTGCTGGGAAAACTACGCTTTTAAAATTGTTGCTGGGAGTTATCCGTCCCACGGCTGGACGAGGATTATTATTGGGTAGACCGCTAGGCGATCGCACTGTTAAAGAACGTATCGGCTATCTACCTGAAAATGCCTATTTGTATGATTATCTCACTGGTTGGGAATTTTTGCAGTTAGCAGCTGGACTATTCCAAATTCCCAAAAGCGTCCAACGCCAACGCATCCCGCAACTGGTAGAATTAGTGGGTTTATCTTTGGTGGATGCTCGCAAAAAGCCTCTTCGCCGCTATTCTAAAGGAATGCTACAGCGTGTGGGTATGGCACAGGCATTAATTAACGATCCAGAATTGGTGTTTCTAGATGAACCAATGTCTGGACTTGACCCGGTGGGACGCTATCAAATGCGGGAAATTATCCTGTCGTTAAAAGCTGCTGGCAAGACAATTTTTTTCAACAGCCATATTCTGAGTGAGGTAGAGAAAATATGCGATCGCGTTGCTATCCTCTCTCAAGGGCAATTAATTTGCTCTGGTTCCCTCAATGAACTATTAGGAACTACAAGCACATATCATATAAAAGGTCAAGGTGGTGACTCAGAAGTTCTCAAAAAATGGATGCCCAGTCTCGAATTTGAACCCGATGGGTCTTGGCAAGGTGAACTACAAGAAGATTACTATGATTTTCTTGCTAGTCTCCGCTTGATGGGTGGGCAAATTTTTGCCATGAACTTGTCCCGTCCCTCCTTAGAAGAGTTTTTTCTGCAACAAGTTAAAAAATAAAATCATTCGCTTAACTTATACCAGTTCTTTTTACAGACGCTTATGGTGCGATAAACTTTCAATGAGCGATCGCATTCATTCGCTGATTCAAAATGTTTGAAATACAAGGTTTTTCGGTGTTTTAAATGGGAACTAGTACAGTACGGCATTGGCGTTAAAAGCTGTAATATTCTTAAAATCTCATATGAGTTTGTTTATAACTGTCGAGTTATTTAAGGAATATAGTAATAGTCTTTTT
>CASBQC010000156.1 GCA_949127805.1 Nostocales cyanobacterium PMM_0081 | reverse complement strand
CCACATATTCATGTGCGGGGATGGAGTCATTTTGAGCGATGTGGCATGGCAGGGGGAGACAACAAAGTAAATTACTTGTTGTGATTTTTGTCCTCCCTGTCTCCCTGTCTCCTTGTCTCCTTGTCCTAGACTAGCAGGGGTCTAAATCCGTGTTTGATTGACACTTGACCAATCTGCTCCATTTTTTCTACCGTAATCTGATTTCGCCCCCAAGAAAAGTTCGTATATAACTTCTCAAATTCGAGCAGCATTGATTCCGCGAAGCAAGCAAATAACTGCCTTGCGGGAATATCCATATTGACTATGCTCATAATTTTCCAGTCAATATCTAGAGAATGTTCGACAATGCCACCATTTAATACATGCACACCTGGATGCTGAATTTTCATGGCGAGGTTTTTCGGATAGCCTCCATCAATCAGCAAACAGGGTTGCTTCAATACACTGGGGTCAATTTCCAAGCCTTTGGGCATACTCGCAACCCAAACCACAATATCAGCTTGTGGTAGTGCTTCATCCAAAGACATGATTTTACCCCGCCCTAGTTCATCTTGCAAATTTTTCAGGCGTTCGGAGTTACGCGCTATCAGCAATAGTTCTTTAACATCACTTCTCGCATCTAGCCAGCGGCAGATAGCACTACCAATATCTCCAGTGGCGCCGCAGACAGCAACAGTCGCGTTATTCAGTTCAATTCCCAATTGCTTTGATTTTTGCTCTACCTGCCGACAAATAATATAGGCAGTGTGAGTATTACCTGTGGTGAAGCGTTCAAACTCTAGTTTAATATTGCGGACTTGCCGAAACTGCTCCAAGTTAAAATTTTCAAAAATAATTGAAGAAAACCCACCCAAAGCCGTAATATTTATGCCATGCTTCTGGGCATGAGACATAGCATTGAGAATTTTGCGAGTTGCTGCCTTGATGCGTCGAGTTGCTAGCATTTCCGGCAAAAAGCAAGATTCTACATAGCGTCCTTCAATTTTTTGTCCAGTAACACTGGTAACAGTAATAGTATCAACAATTTGCGGCGGGGCGCTGCACCAAAAATCTAAACCTTGATCGGCATATTCTGGGTAGCCCAATTCTTTAGCTACCGCTTGTGCGTGTTCCAAACTAGTGAGATGTCCGATTAGACCAAACATGTAGTGTTATTAAACGTGTGCTTCAAAAGAAAGCGTGGAATGGATGGGGGAGTGTCTAATAGAAAGTTAGGAGTTAGGAGTTTAAAGTGTAATTCATAACTCCTAACTCATAACTCATAACTTTTTTAAGCGGCTGTGAGTCCGTAGGCTGACATCCGCATAATGTCGCGGGTGGTAAAGCCGATGTTACTTAAGGCTTCTCCGTATTGAATCATGAAGTCTTCTACCAAAGCTTCTTTTTCCATTGCCAAGGTGTGGGCATCTTTCTCAACTTTATTGAGCATTCTCCAGACTATGGGAAGGTTTTGGCGATTTGCGTCTTCTAGTTCGGCTTTGGATTGGGTAAAGTTTTCTTTCAGCCAAACTTCACCAAACTTGAGATGGCTATATTCTTCTTTTACCACGCCTTCAGTTATTTTACGGGCAAAATCATCAGCAACGGGGATGTAGATGTTGTATGCAGCGATCGCAAAACATTCAATAATCAAAGATTGAATCAGCAGGCAAGTGACAACTTTGCCTTCGGCTGCTGCATCTTGGAAATTTTGGTGCAAGGGAGAGAAAAATTCGCGGGCAAATTCCAGATCCGGTGTCACCTGAAGATTGCGTCCACAAGCTTCAAATCCCTTCTTGTGGCGGCTTTCCATCTTGGATAGGCGAATTAGTTCATCCTTGCTTTCTGGCAGCATTTGAGCCAGTTTAACGTAATTTTCGTATGCTTCCTGTTCCCCTTCAATGACAATTGCATTAATCCGGCTGTAAGCATCTTTGTAAATTTCGCTTTGAAAATCAATTTCCGATTCGGCTGCAAGCTGCATGAAATGAACACTCCTGTAATTGTGTTTCTAATTGATACCAGAGTTGAGTAGACCCTATCTTTCAGGGTAATAGTTGCTGTGATTTAATTTAACTTAACAACTTACTATGTTATAGATTAGCGGTTCTGTAGCGCGATGCTCTAGTGGTAGAGAAACAAATACTTTAAGCAAAATTTATGTCAAAACAAAGTTGGAATTTTAAATATACTGATTTTTTCAGCCTGGGAGTGCTTATTTTCGGGGCATTTATCGTTGTTTTGCCACTTCTGGTTGTCTTTGTTACCTCCTTTGCTCCTTCTGGTACATCTTTGGAAATTTTACCGAATAATAAGTGGTCTTTAGCAAATTATCGCGATGCTTGGCAACGAGGTAATTTTTTGCTGGCGTTTGCTAATTCTACCTTGGTGGCAGTAGCTGTAACGGCGTTTCAAATTGTGACTTCGGCGCTGGCAGGTTATGCTTTAGCACGATTAAAATTTCGGGGTAAGCAAGCATTGTTGCTAATTGTCTTGGCAACTTTGGTTATACCATTTCAGCTGTTGGTGATTCCGATTTTTTTGGTGTTGAAGTGGGGACACCTGATAAACACTTATGGGGCATTGATTTTACCAACTGCGGTTAATGGCTTTGGCATTTTTTTGTTACGTCAATATTTCCAAACAATTCCGGTAGAGTTGGAAGAAGCAGCAGCGATAGATGGTGCGAACCGACTACAAATTTTGTGGCGGGTGATGTTACCTTTAGCGCGTCCGGCTTTGGTAACATTGTTTTTGTTCACGTTTATCGGTGAATGGAACGATTTATTTAAGCCTTTGGTTTTTACGACGCGTCCGGAATTAAGAACGGTGCAACTTGCTTTGGCAGAGTTCCAAGAACAATTTACGAATAATTGGTCTTTGATGATGGCGGCGGTGGCGATCGCTACTATACCTGTGATGGTATTATTTCTAATTGGGCAACGTCAGTTCATCCAAGGTATTGCGACAACCGGGATGAAGAATTAAAAACGCTAAACTCAGTACAGCTTTGCGTAAAAACGAGCGCGTTCTTTTAACGCAAAGGGACGCAGAGTAAACGCAGAGGGACGCAGAGTTTTTCTGAATTTAATTCGTTACGAACTTGTGCAATGTTGTACTGAGAATCTGTGACAATCAAGAAATATGCAGAAATTGGGTTTAATTTTAATTGTCTTGTCCTTTTTGCCCTGGCTAGCAATTCCTTTGGTTGTGTCATTTTTACCGCTTTCAGTTGCCCAAAAAGCGGCTTCTGTTCCTGTGTTGCTGGTTGTTGCAGAAATTTTGTTTTGGTTGGGTGTCCTGGTGGTGGGTAAAGAAGTAGCGCAACGCTATCGGCAATACTTTAGTTTGGGCTTTTTGAAGAAGCAGGTAAGAAAATTTAGTCGTAAAAGGTAATGAGGCATCTTGCATCAAGCGATAAAAATCATGTCTGTTTAATTCGCAATAATAAAAACACCGCAACCCTAGAGACTGATTTTATAATATTAACGTCGTTGTAGTATTCGCATGATCGCTGCACCAATTAAGAATCCTATGCCATGCACCCAATAAGCAAAGCTAGGTTGATTAATGCTGGTGGGAATATTTAAACTACCGATGCCGTAAAAAAGTTGTTGGGCAAACCACCAAAATAAATAGAAAATTGCTGGTATTTGAACGGGGATATAGACAATTAATAGCGGTAAAACTGAGTCGATTTTGGCTTTGGGAAATTTTACCAGATATGCGCCTAAAACTGATGCGATCGCACCATTCGCCCCAATCAATGATACGCTTAAACTCGGTTCGGCGATAATTTGTATCACCCCAATCAATATCCCAGAAGCCAGGTAAAATCCTAGATACCGTCTAGCCCCGAAAATGTTTTCTACACTTTTCCCAAAAACCCACAGAAATAGTAAATTGCCTAATATTTGACTAAAACTGCCGTGTAGAAACATACTTAGTAGCAGTGAACTTGAACGCAGCACTACTATTATCCAAGCTGCTGGATTACCGGCTAATGCTTGCGTAGCTGCCTCACTAATTTGTGCCGGAATCACACCCCAATTGTTGATAAAGTCGCTCAATTCACCAGTCAGTTCTAATTTTAATTCCCATAAGAATAAGGCAATGTTAATGCCAATCAGCCAGTAATTAACAATCGGCTTTCTGCGCGTATAAATGTTATCACTAATCGGAATCATCTGGATTTTGGATTTTAGATT
>CASBQC010000155.1 GCA_949127805.1 Nostocales cyanobacterium PMM_0081 | reverse complement strand
GAGGGGGGGAGTGGGGGAAAAAATGCCCTATGCCCCACTTGGACAATGCCCCATGCCCATTTTTGCTGTATTTCTACCAACAATCATCCGGATAGATATGCCTAAAGCTGTAAATCGATAGTACGAGGTGCAATCGGGGTAATTAACCAAGAGTGCAAATGCCATCCACCCGAAGACACAGGAGTCTGCCATGCTACAAAAACTTTTACAAGCCGCTATCATCACCTTTTTACTTCACTTGTTAGCGGGACTTAGCCAAAATACTAATATTCATACTCAGACAGAATCATCTTTAAATACAAAGCCACTGCCAATGATTAGCTGGGTATTTCGCTCTGCGCCATAAAAGTATAGTATTTGACAAATTGCCTTGGGAAAAAGCGCGAACCCGAACGCGAGTGCGTCTTTGTGATTGAAAAGGGCTTGTCGCAAGACGAAATCGCACTTTTTCTCTCCATTTTGTTGCTCGTCCCTGCTTTGCTGTGTATCTGGGGTTTTCTACAGGTTACACCCCAGTAGGATTATGAAATATTTATCCGGAAAGTGAAATAGTATTAGACTGAGCAAAGAAGGTAACGTAACTACCGCTCTTTGAATCATGACGAATCGCCTTGCCCAAGCCAAGAGTTTGTACCTCCGCAAACACGCAGAAAACCCCATTGATTGGTGGACTTGGTGTGATGAAGCACTTTTAACTGCAAAGGCGCAGAATAAACCGATTTTTCTCTCGATTGGCTACTCTAGCTGTCACTGGTGTACTGTGATGGAAGGGGAAGCGTTTTCGGACTTGGCGATCGCCGAATACATGAACGCTAATTTTATCCCGATTAAAGTAGACCGCGAAGAAAGACCTGACATCGACAGCATTTATATGCAGTCTTTGCAGATGATGAGCAATGGTCAAGGAGGTTGGCCCTTAAATGTCTTTGTTTCTCCAGAGGATTTAGTCCCGTTTTATGCTGGTACTTATTTCCCTGTCGATCCGCGCTTCGGTCGTCCTGGCTTTTTACAAATTTTGCAAGCGCTGCGCCGCTATTATGATACCGAAAAAGATGACTTGCGTCAACGCAAAGCGGTAATTTTAGAGTCGCTGCTCAGTTCTGCGGTTTTGCAATTAGATGACGACACCACGGCACAGGATGATGAATTATTACGGCAAGGCTGGGAAACTAGCACGGTTATAATTACTTCGGATCAACAAGGTAATCGGTTCCCAATGATTCCCTATGCCGAATTAGCGCTACGGGGAACTAGATTTTCTTTGCCTGATGATGGCGAAAATCAATCAAAATACAATGGCAAGGAAGTTTGTACTCAGCGAGGGTTGGATTTAGCATTAGGCGGTATTTTCGATCATGTAGGTGGTGGCTTTCACCGTTACACGGTTGATTCTACTTGGACTGTACCGCATTTTGAAAAGATGCTTTACGACAATGGTCAGATTGTCGAATATCTAGCATCTTTGTGGAGTGCAGGAGTAATTGAACCGGCTTTTGAGAGAGCGATCGCTCTAACTGTAAAATGGTTAAGTCGCGAAATGACTGCTCCTGAAGGTTACTTCTATGCATCTCAAGATGCTGACACTTTTACAACACCAACAGAAGTTGAACCAGAGGAAGGTGCCTTTTACATCTGGACTTACAAAGAATTACAGCAACTGCTGACAACAGAAGAACTAACGGAATTACAACAGCAGTTCACTGTGACGCCTAATGGGAACTTTGAAGGTAACAATGTGTTGCAAAGGCGTTATGCAAAAGAATTAAGTGATACGCTAGAAGAGACACTCGAAAAGCTTTTTGTTGCTCGTTATGGTGCAATATCTGAGTCAATTCAAACTTTTCCTCCCGCCCGCAACAACGACGAAGCAAAAACGGTAAACTGGCAAGGACGCATTCCCGCAGTCACGGATACAAAGATGATTGTTGCTTGGAATAGCTTGATGATTTCCGGTTTGGCAGTAGCTTATAAAGTATTTCAACAACCGTCTTATTTAGAACTAGCCACACAAGCGGCAAACTTTATCTTGGATAATCAGTTTGTGGATGGACGTTTCCATCGACTAAATTACCAATTGTCACCGAGTGTGTTAGCTCAATCTGAAGATTACGCCTTTTTTATCAAAGCGTTATTAGATTTACAGGTTAGTTCACCCAATCAAACGTTTTGGTTAGAAAAAGCGATCGCTCTCCAAGATGAATTTGACGAATTTCTTTTAAGTGTGGAATTAGGTGGTTATTTTAACACATCTAATGATGCAAGTCAAGATTTGATTGTGCGGGAACGCAGTTATGTAGATAATGCTACACCGGCAGCGAATGGAATAGCGATCGCTAATCTTGTGCGGCTGGCGCTTTTGACGGATAATTTGCATTATCTCGATTTAGCTGAACAAGGTTTGAAAGCTTTTCGGGCTGTGATGAGTCGTGCTCCTCAAGCTTGTCCGAGTTTATTTGCAGCTTTGGATTGGTATCGTAACTCGACTTTGATTCGCACCACAAGCGAGCAGATAAATGCGCTTATGACCAAATATTTACCTACGGCTGTGTTTAGCAGCGGATCGAAATTACCAGAGCGTAGTGTAGGATTAGTTTGCCAAGGTTTGAAATGTCTGCCAGCAGCACAAAGTGTTGAGCAGTTATTGCAGCAAGTTCAGCAAAGTCAAACTAGGGGATGAACTAAGTAGAGCTTTACGTAAAATTGTAGCGATTTAAAGGAGGAAATTTAAACGCAAAGGAACGCTAAGGTAAGCGCAAAGTGACGCGGAGTTGTTGTGATAAATTTTCGTCATAAATTTATGCAATATTGTACTAAGAAAAACAGCTAAGTAAGTGGGCGAAATTAAACGTAAAATACTCTTTTGGTTCGTAGTGAGCGGTTTACCGCTCGTCGAGTCGTGATTTTAACGGCTGTTAGCGGAGCTTTCCCGCAGGGTAGCCGTTACTATGTTAAGGAGCGTTTATTTATGCCTATGTACTTAGATATTGAGTCCTCACACTGAAAGAAAGTTAAGAGGAAATTTTAGATGACTCAAGCTTTAAGTGAAGTAGTAACATTTGAAGAATTTACCGCGTGGAAGCCTGAAGGTGGACGTTACGAACTGCACGATGGGGTAATTGTCGAAATGACTCAACCACTAGGAGATCATGAAGATATTGTTGGTTTTTTGGTGGAAAAATTAGTTAAAGAATATACTCGTTTAAATTTGCCTTATCGAATACCCAAAACTGCATTAGTCAAACCTCCTGAAAGCGAGTCAGGTTATTCGCCAGATGTGTTGTTATTAAATCGTGATAACCTTGAAAATGAGCCATTTTGGAAAAAAAAATCTACTGTTACTTTATGTGCATCAATTCCTTTAATTATCGAGGTTGTCAGTACCAATTGGCGTGACGATTATTATAAAAAATATGCCGACTATGAGAGTATTGGAATTCCTGAGTATTGGGTTGTGGATTATCTCGGTCTTGGTGCTAAAAAGTTTACTGGGAATCCCAAAGTCCCTACTATCTCGATTTATCAGCTAATCGATGAAGAGTACCAAGTTACCCAATTTCGGGGTAATAATCAAATTATCTCTCGCACCTTTAATGAATTGAATCTAACTGCTCAACAAATTTTTGATGCTGTGTTATAGGCAGAAACGCTATTCTTTGTAAACTGGGATATATCTGCCTACGGCTGTGTTTCCCACGGGATCTAAATTACCAGAGCGTAGTGTAGGATTAGTTTGCGGCTGATAAATAAGTAGAGCTTTACGTAAAATGGTAGCGATTTAAGGGAGGAAATTTAAACGCAGAGGAGCGCTAAGGTAAGCGCAAAGTGACGCGGAGTTGTTGTTACAATTTGTGCAATATCAACAAGCTAAACTTCTCCGCGTTCGGGACTACTCATAATCAAATTCTTCGTTGTCTAACTCTAAAAAAAGTTCTTCAGCATTCCAGACTAAATCCTGATCTGATAAAGGTGGAAAGTCCAAATGAATAACACGTTTCAAAATTTCCAAGGCAATTTCCAGCCTTTGGTGATTCAGTCAGACTATCAAAGGTACTTAAAAGTTCTTGTGATGAACCAGTCATAGCTACTTTTTTCAGATACTCTTAAAGGATAATATAACGTGAGTTCAATCTCATGATTTAACTTTCTGGCTATTTTTGGTAAACTGATGACGAACCGTAGCGAATTAACTGCGATAATCTTAGCAGGCGGAAAAAGTTCTCGCATGGGTGAGGATAAGGCTTTGATTTCGATTCAAGGTGTGCCGTTGTTGCAAAGAGTTTATAAGATTGCTGAAGATTGTGCAGCTACAGTTTATGTTGTCACACCTTGGGTGGAACGCTATCAACATATACTACCGCCTAAGTGCCAGTTTATTAAAGAAACGCCTTTATATAGTGGACCGTTAGTCGGATTTGCTCAAGGACTAGCGCAAGTACAAACAGATTGGGTATTATTGCTAGCGTGCGATTTGCCGAACTTGCGAGTTGAAGTTTTGCAAGCATGGGCAAATCAACTTGATGATGTAAGTTCGGATGCGATCGCCGCTTTAGCGCATCATATCAAAGGATGGGAACCCTTATGTGGTTTCTACCGCCGCAGTTGTTTAGCAGACTTAAATAATTATATCGAACAAGGCGGGCGATCGTTTCAGCAGTGGCTCAATCAACATTCCGTGCAACTTTTACCCCTCACAGAACCAGGAATGCTATTTAATTGCAATACACCAGAGGATTTAGTTAACTTAAATTAATATCTCTTATACTTCTCTGTGTGCCTCTGTGTGATAAAATTAATGACAAATATTATTGATAATTTCAAAAAAAGCGATCGCCTAATCATAGCCACATTACTTCTAACTATCGCCTTAATTACAACCGTGGGGATTTCCCTCTCATTGGGAGCAGTATCAATGACAACTGCTCAAATCTGGCAAGCACTTACAAAAACAGGCGCTCCGCTAAATCAAATCATTATTTGGGACTTGCGTTTACCCCGCATTTTAGCAGCAATCTTAGTTGGTGCAGCTTTGGGAATGTCTGGTTCACTTTTGCAAGGAATGTTACGCAACGGACTTGCTGACCCATTTTTACTTGGTATTTCTGCGGGTGCGGGTTTGTTTGCTATAACCATGTTAAGCTTCGGAGTCTTTTTGAGTTGGATTCCCTTAGCTGCTTGGGTCGGGAGCTTATTGACAACAATTATTGTTTACTTTTTAGCTCGCAGTCCGGAAGGGATATCAATTGAGCGGTTAATTTTGGGTGGAGTTGCTGTCAGTTCGTTATTTGGTGCAATTCAGTCAGTATTATTATTGATGGCAGAAGATGGTAGAATACAAACTGCTTTAAGTTGGTTGATTGGCAGTTTGAATGGGCGGGGATGGAATGAAGTAACGGTGGCTGGAGCTTATATTAGCGTAGCATTGTTATTGGGATGCTTGTTAGCACGTGCCGTCAACTTGTTGAATTTGGGTGATGAATTAGCAGTGAGTTTGGGAGTAAACTTATTGCGCGATCGCATTTTAATCGGTGGTGTCGCAACACTTCTAGCTGCCGGTGCTGTCAGTATTGGTGGATTAATCGGCTTCGTCGGCTTAATTGTACCTCACGGCATCCGCCTTCTGGTAGGTACAGATTACCGCGCAGTTTTACCATTAAGTGCAATTGGGGGTGCTTTAGTTCTCACCGCAGCCGATTTGCTTTCGCGTTTGGGTGCGGTAGAACTTCCTGTTGGGGCAGTTACTGCCTTACTGGGTTCACCTTTATTTATTTGGTTATTGTATAACAGAAAAGCGGGAATTTGAAATGAAACACGACTTACGCATAATTATGGAAAAACGAACCGCAGAGAACACAGAGAACACAGAGAAATAAGAGTTTGGGAGGTATTTTGCGTAGCGTAAGTCCTGTGAAACTTTTATTGGTTCTACAACATCAAAGTCTCTTAATCAAAATTGTCATTAACCAAGATACAAATGATAAGTTGTAGAACCTTTTGCACAGGTTACTGCAATAATATATTCTCCTGACCACCCAGGAGTAAACGTACATGCTGCATCACTAGCAATAGAATTATCTCCAGCCAATATCTGACCGTTACCATCTAAAGCATAAACATCTAAATCTACTCCTGGTAAAGCATTCCGGACATAAATTTGGTAAGTAATTCCTGCTCTAAATGATAGTGGGTAAGTTATTGTTTGTCCTGCGTTAATGTTGTCAGAATCAATATGGTTCACTAATATGTCTCCTTAGTTTATAAAAGATAAACAATTAATTATTTGATAAATGACTTGCAATACCGTTCGGTTAAGGCAATAGACACGATAAATTGCGTCTTTGTGATCTATCTATAATTTTCATCAAAAAACCTTATCCGAACCGTATTTAAATCACTCGGACATTTTTACTATAGCCAAATTTTTATGTTTTACAAGTTAAAAAAAGTTGGTTGACCAACGTTTTAATTC
>CASBQC010000154.1 GCA_949127805.1 Nostocales cyanobacterium PMM_0081 | reverse complement strand
GACAACAGTTTGGGCTTCACCGTAGCGGGCAACTTCGATGACTCCAGCTTCACCTGCGAGTAAAATTGGTTGGGGATCGAGGTCAGCGATCGCTTCTTTGAGTGCAGGTAATTTATCTTCATCGCAAATCGCTGCTATACTTGGTCGAAAGGAGCGAATCTGAGCCGCTAACAATTCTACATTGCGCCCAGAAGCCAATCCCACAATCCGAAACTGTTCTGGGTACTGGGAGACAATATCTAAAGTCTGAGTACCGATAGAGCCAGTTGAACCAAGGAGAGTAATCGCTTTCATATTTGTTTAATATTTAAAGACAACTTTACTATAAATTGCTGGGGACTCCTTAAGCGGAACTGTTACAACTAAACCTTCGGAGCGATCGCCCTGAAATTTTGCTTTTACTCTCCTTGTTCTTTAAGGCGTTGATTAATGTTGTAACTTGTGGGGATGCAGGAACCCGATCTTTGGTAGAGACAGGTATTTTTCCAGCACCGCTGCAATACGTAATCTTGGTGCGGTGGTGGGATAGGAATTTCGCCAACAACATAGTTGAAACTTGCTCGCATCTGATTGAAATCCTTGTCATTTTCCAGCAAGAAAATAGGGACATCGCGATGAAGGTGAGTATAGCCTGCTGAGGAATACCAAGGAATCCCCCAAAGTGCGACACCGCAAAGAGTTTTTTCCCTACTCAATTCTTGAAATGCTCGGAGGTTACCAGTATAACTGCTCCAGTTTATTGTTCGGCTAGTCAAAGCTAAAACGGCAGATATGGAAGTCCAGAGTAAAAGGCAGAGCAATATTGCTATGACCATTTTTTTTGATGACGACCAACGTTGACCCCATTGTGTAATCAACTCTGCTGTTCCCAATCCAGCTAATACAATCACCATTACCACCGCTGGGTAGATAAAACGGTATTCTTTGTGAGCTAGAACACTGTGAGAAAGCACGATAATAATCGCTAGCCATGCGAGAATCGGGCTTCGACGCGCACCGATGATACTCAAAAATGTGATGGGAACCAGACCCAAATACCAACTTTTTATCAGGTACGACAAATATCCATACCAAGGAGATACGCCATAATTGAGGCTTTTGCCTTCAACAACATTAACCCAGATAGCCTGCCAAAACGACTGGAAAGGGTATGACCAAGTGAAGGCATCTACCACACCAAAAGCGAGTACAGGTCCGAGAATACCCGCTACTATGGGCAGCCATTTTCCTAACCAATCTTTTCGACAAATGTACACCACTGCAAAGGCTACAGCCGGAAGTAGTTGAATTCTTAAAGCTAGGGCTAATCCACACAAGCAACCTGCCCAAAACAGACGAGTCCGGGACTCAAAAGGCTTTCCATGAACTCCTAAATACACTCCTGGAAGGAGAAGATGTGCCGCAACCACTTCATTGAAAGCTTTGGGTGCGAAGTAGACAAGCTCGAACCAGACGCTGCAAACACCTGCTGTGATGACGGCAGCAACCAGTCCGCTTGTTCGATACCCCCATAAAAAGGCAACCACGATAGTGGAGAGAGAAAGCAGACACAAAAAAATGGTTACACCAACTAGATATCCCCTTGAACCATCTCCCATCCAGGCAGTTAGACGCATGACACCCGCTAGAATTCCTGGAAATACCCATGAACGTGCCCCGTCTCTAAACTCCCAGCTAACAATTCCATAGCCAAAGGTCAGTCGGTGTGCCGGTTCCTGAGTCTGAAATATCTCATCTGCCCAAAGAACGTTAGGAAAAGCCAAGGCAATGCCAAACCGAAGTACCAATGCCAGGAAAATGACGGCACTTAGTAATAAAGTCTTTGAAGTAAAGTTACTATTCATTGCGATTGATTAAGTTGCCTTAATTAAAATGTACGCAATTTTACTCAAAAATTTAGGTGTTCCAGCCATAAGTATACAGGTATATGTACAGGATATGAAATAACAATTAAGCTTATGGCTCAACAGGTAGTTATAAAAAAAGTTTTATGGAAAAATGACTTTCTCCATCCAGCAGCGATGTGGCTAACAAGCCGAATGTTGATTTGGATAGCGATGTTGGTGATTGCACCTTTATTGTCAGCACCGTCGGGATTGCAGCGACATTTGGCTGGGGGGTATTTGATGCTTGTTTAACTGTACATTATCGAGCGATCGCCACTTCTGGTTATGAATTCATCAATGATGGCAAGAAACATGATGTTGCTTTCTTTCCCCTGTTTTCCTTAATAATTCGGCGAATGATGGCTGTTGGTTTGCCTTTTGAAGTGGCAGGCAATCAATTAATTAACACAGTTTCTATCTTTGGTAGTATTTACTTGTTATGGCACTTACGCAGTCAACTTACACCAGTCACACTGATTTATACTTTGTGTGGATAAGGGTTAATTTTAATCTCTGGAGGAACTTGGTCACTGAGTCGGTTAACTTACGGCATTGTGTCATTAAGTGTAGGTCTTGGTGTATTGTTATCTTGACATCATCGCTGGGGATACTTAACACTCTTGTTTTTCGCCATCTTACTTACCAGCTTTAGTATCCGATTTGCCCAAAATCTTTGGGTCAGCTAAAACAATTTAGATTCTGAACGATCGCTCGATTTATGGACAAAGACTTTTACCTACAGTATGCATCCGTTGAAGATAAACATTGGTGGTTTGTCGGTCGTCGTCTGATTATCGAGCAAGCGATTCGTAAACTTAGTTTACCGAAAAATGCCCAAATTCTCGAAGTCGGTTGTGGTACGGGTGGCAACTTGAGAATGCTAGCGCGTCACGGTCAAGTTTCAGCGATGGAGTTAGATGAAACCGCTTGCAAAATTGCCAATGAGCGGCAAGTAATTCCGGTAAAATTGGGTGGGTTGCCTGATAAAATTCCTTTTAGCAATGACTATGACATAATTCTCATACTCGATGTTTTGGAACATCTTGATGATGACTTAGCAGCACTTTTAGCATTGCATTCAAAATTAAAGCCGGGAGGTTCATTGTTAGTTACAGTTCCCGCTTACCAGTTTTTGTGGAGTCAGCATGATGAAATTAATCATCACAAACGTCGCTATGTGTTGAAAAATTTGCAACAAGTAGTGAGAAAAGCTGGCTTTACTGTACAGTACAGCAGCTATTTTAACTTTTTTTTGTTTCCTCTCGTTGCTGGTGTACGTTATGCGCGAAAATTGTTAAAACTTGAAAGTAATTCTATTGATAACAGCGATTTGCGTTTGCCTGCGAAACATATCAATAAGTTTTTGAGTCTCTTATTTGCAAGCGAACGTTACTTAATGAATCGATTGAGCCTTCCTTTTGGTGTATCTATTTTGCTTTTAGCACACAAAAGTAAATCAAAGTCATGAATCTTCTGATTTGCAGTCAAGGTTAGTTAAATAAAGTAAGTATTATAAATAAGACTTACGCAAAAACGGCAACAACCTCTTATTTCTCTGTGTTCTCTGTGCCTCTGCGGTTCGTTTTCTTATTATTCTGCGTAAGTCCTCATAAATTTAGTTAATAAAATTTCTAATACTTACTTATTTAATAAGCAATTCATTTAGATGGGAAAACACACAAAATAACAGTGAATAAACCAATCTACTCTATAGTTATACCGATTTATAACGAAGAAGAGAACATCACTGAGATGTATCGTCGTCTGAGTAATTTAATCGAGCAATTAGACGGCGATGCTGAATTAATTTTAGTTGACGATGGAAGTCGCGATCGCTCTTTAAGCATGATTCGCGAACTTCACCATTGCGATAGTCGCGTGCGTTACCTCAGTTTTGCACGCAACTTTGGTCATCAAATCGCCGTAACAGCAGGTTTAAACTTCGTTCAAGGCAAAATTGTCATCGTTATGGATGCCGATTTGCAAGACCCTCCAGAGCTAATTTTAGCCATGATAGAAAAATGGCAACAAGGCTATCAAGTAGTTTATGCCCAGCGTCTATCTCGCAAACAAGAAAGTTGGCTAAAACGCTTGACAGCTTATGCCTTCTATCGGATACTCAGGGTTTTAGCTGATGTAGATATACCACCCGACACAGGTGATTTTTGCTTGATGGATCGGCAAGTAGTAGATATTCTCAATGCAATGCCGGAACGCAACCGCTACATTCGCGGTTTAAGAGCGTGGGTAGGTTTTCGCCAAACATCTGTACATTTTGAACGAGATCCGCGCTTTGCTGGCAAAGAAAAGTATACCTTTGGCAAGTCTTGGGCATTAGCAGTGAATGGAATAGTTTCCCTGTCAAAAGTTCCCTTGAGACTAGCAACTTATTTAGGAATGCTCTCAGCAGCGATCGCTCTATTAATGATAGCTTTAGTGCTGTACTGGCGCTTATTCGATCCAGCTTCTCCATTAATTGGCTTCACATTAATTACAATTGGTCTATTTTTCTTGGGTTCTGTCCAATTATTTTGTATTGGCATTTTAGGCGAATACATTGGTCGTATTTATGAAGAAGTCAAAGGTCGTCCTATTTATACTGTCAAGGAAATTGGCGATGTAAATCAGACATCAGCACCTGCGTCTAAACCATCTCGTCATTCATCATTCTAATGGCAAAAAATATATAAAAAATCTCTAAATTACTATTTATCATGACAATAATTTCAAGGAAAATTGTGTGACTTTACAAGAATTGAGTTTACTCCTGATGTCTGTTATCGCCAGTGTGACAGGACAGTTTTTTTTAAAATTAGGCGCACTGAAATTAGGCAAAGTTAATTTAGGCAATGCTGTTAATTTAGTTCTAGGCATTATTACAACACCGGAACTTTTAACCGGACTAGCTTTCTACGGTCTAGGTGCTGTTGCTTACATCCTTCTGTTAACTAGAGTCAATTTAAGTGTTGCTGGTCCTTCTGCATCATTAGTTTATGTTTTTTCAGTCTTGCTAGGTTACTTCATCTTTAAAGAATCAATTCCCTCAATTCGTTTAATAGGTCTAAGCTTAATTGTTGGTGGAGTTGTATTAGTTGTCTGGCAAAAATAAATCAAATTATTCAAAAATAAATGACAAATTCATTTCCGGAAAATATCACCAAATATACGAGCAAAAACAAATAT
>CASBQC010000153.1 GCA_949127805.1 Nostocales cyanobacterium PMM_0081 | reverse complement strand
CCCCCTCTCCCCCTCCTCCACTCCTTTATCACCGACTCCAAAGGAGACATTATTAGCGATCGCTGGTGTCTGGAACCGATTTAAAGGAAGGGTGGGTGAACAGGTGACTTGCTTGGAGGAAGCTGCTGTTGCTTCTTCTGACAATGCTTTAAATGAAGAACTCCGCAAACAAGCATTTCAAGACGCTCATAGTTTAGCAGGATCGTTAGGTACTTTTGGCTTTGCTTTCGGCTCAAAGTTGGCACAAAAAATTGAGCATCTACTGAAAACTGAGAAAACTTTGACTAAAGCCGAAACGACGCAGTTTCAAAGTTGGGTACAGCTATTGCGTCAGGAAATTGAGCGAGATCAGGATGAGACTGTTTCACCGTCACCCCCTCTAAATGAATATCCTTTGCTGTTGGTGGTGGATCGCGATCGCTCGCTTGCGAACCAACTTGCACAAAATGCAAACTCAAACTTCAAAGTGGCGATCGCAACCGATATTCAAACCGCTATCCAGAAATTGTACCAACAACATCCCAGCGTAGTACTATTAGATCCTAGCGTTTCCCCACTTGAATCCGACCAATTGCGCCTACTTTCGCAATTGAAAGACCGCAAACCCCCAGTCCCACTGATAGTATTTACCGAACAAAGCGATTTTAACCATCGATTGCAAGTTGCTCGCCACGGTGGACACACATTTTTACAAAAACCTTTACCGATTGCACAGATACTACAGGCAGTGACACAAGTATTGCAAAATGCACCTGATGCAGAAGCTCATGTATTAGCTTTAGACGACGATCCGAAAATAGGTGCGCTGTTGCAACTATTGCTGACTCCTTGGGGAATTAAGGTAACAACTCTCAACGATCCGCAACGCTTTTGGGAAACTCTGGAATCTGTGAAGCCAGATTTTCTGATTTTGGATGTGGAAATGCCCGATGTCAATGGGATGGAAATTTGCCAGGTAATACGCAACGATCCGCGTTGGGATGAATTGCCAATTTTATTTTTGACAGTTCATAACGATGCTGATATCGTTAATCAGGTGTTTGCAGTCGGTGCAGATGACTTTGTAAGCAAGCCCATCGTCGGACCCGAACTTGTCACTCGCATTATCAATCGGTTGGAAAGGATTAAATTACGCCAGCAAATCGCCCAAACCCAGCAAGCTGAAGCTGTTGATAATAACAATGATATGACCCACATTCGCCAACAAGCAACAGTTGCTCAGTTGGCTCAGTTGGCTCTTTCTGGTAAAGACATTTATAGCTTAATGAATGAAGCCAGCCAAATTATAGCACAAAATTTAGAAGTTGAATACAGTAATATATTAGAACTTCTGGCAAAAGAAAACACTTGGGTGATGCGGAGCGCAGTGGGCTGGGATGCTGAATTAATCGGGCAAGAAATAATCAATTTAGATGCGGTTGTTAATCAACCTGTAATTATTGAAGATTTACAAACATCCCAGAGTAATTCATTTTTGCGGCAACATCAAGTAAAGAGCGGCTTAAGTGTACCAATTTTTATATTTAATCGAATTTATGGCGTTTTAGGAGCTTATACGCGCAAAAAACAGACTTTCAGTTTAGATGATATAAATTTTGTGCAAGCGATCGCAAACATCTTATCGGCGGCACTTGAACGGCAGCAAACTGAGCAAGCTCTACGTAAAAATCAGGAAGATTTGGAATTAAGCGTAGCAGAACGCACAGCAGAACTAATTAAAATTAATCAACAGCTTCAATTAGAACTAAATGAGCGTCAACGCAAGCAAGTTGAACGCATGAAAGATGAGTTTGTCTCCATCACCAGTCACGAACTTCGCACTCCCTTAACTTCAATTCACGGCTCTTTAAAAATGCTGGCAAGTGATTTAATTAAGTCAGATTCTGAACAAGGCAAACGTCTGCTGGAAATTGCTGTAAATAGTAGCGAACGTTTGGTGCGCTTAGTCAACGACATTTTTGACATCGAGCGCATCGAGTCGGGCAAAGTGAGCATAGAAAAACAAACCTGCAACATTGCCGACTTAATCGCCCAAGCAGTAAATGTAATTCAACCGCTTGCCCAAGAAGCTAGGGTGAGTTTATCTGTTTCAAGTTTATCACTTCTTCTGTGGGCTGATGGCGATCGCATCGTCCAAACTCTAACTAATCTACTAAGTAACGCCATTAAATTCTCCCACGTCGGTGCAACTATCCAAGTTAGCGCCCAGTTGAGAAATGGACAAGGTGGACAAGGAGACAATTCTTTCTCCCCATCCCCCCATCCCCCACTCCTTAATCTCTTGCTTCCGGCAAAATTAGCATTGCATCACCGAAGGAATAAAAGCGATATTGAGAAGCGATCGCTTGCTGATATATATTTAACAACCTTGGACGACCAATTAAAGCACTCACCAGCATCAGCAAACTAGAACGCGGCAAATGAAAATTGGTAATCAAACCATCAACCACTCGAAATGAGTAGCCTGGATAAATAAATAAGTCTGTCTTACCACAAAATGGTTGTAAATTGCCAGATTTAGCCGCTCCTTCTAAAGCACGGGTTACTGTTGTTCCCACAGCAATAACTCGTCCGCCAGATGCTTTTGTCGCGAGAATTTGCTCTACTGTTGACTGGGGGACTTCAATAAATTCTTCATGCATTTTGTGAGTAATAACATTCTCCACTTCCACCGGGCGAAATGTACCCACACCTACATGCAAAGTCACAAAAGCTTGATTAATGCCGCGATCGCGCAACCGCTGCAATAATTCCGGTGTAAAATGTAGCCCCGCTGTCGGAGCTGCGATCGCTCCTGGATGTTGGGCATAAACTGTTTGATATTGTTCGCTTTGGGCTTTGGATTGTGTAATGTAAGGTGGCAAAGGTACTTCACCATACACATCCAACAATTCCACCAAAGAAACTCCCTCTGGCAAATCAAATTCCAACAGACGTCCCCCAGTTGCTTCATCCGTCTCCAGAACCGTAGCAGTGAGGGAGGAGGAGGGGGGGAT
>CASBQC010000152.1 GCA_949127805.1 Nostocales cyanobacterium PMM_0081 | reverse complement strand
TCTGTTGAGTAAATGGCACTGCCCAATTCATGATGAATAATCTTTAAATTTAACGACCCAGTTAATTTATACTATCTACTTAAGTATCGGTAACGCACTAGCAAATCGTGATTACGGGGATTACCAGACTACATGCAAATCCCTAATATTTCTACTTTGTTGAAGCGAGATTTTCGTCATAAAGTAAGACAAATACATTGGCTGTTGACCTAACTTATTAAAAGCTCCTAAACCCGGATTTAGCTTGTAATTTAGCTAGCTTCCGGCTTGTAGCGATGGGAAACCAACCTTAATTATTGCGAGTCTGGTTTCAAAATGGGTAACAGCAACAGCCCGAACCCGCCCGATCACTTATGCTAAAAGTTATGCACTCGGCAGCCAACTCAGCCAATCTAAATTCCCAGTGGGAGGACTTAACCCAGCTTTCGGCTCCAAACACAGTTCAGTGGGATAATATCAAAACCCAATTAGACTTAGCACTTTTGGCGCTAGAAACTTTAACTGGTATTGGTTCTGAAGCAATGCTATCGGCGGCAATTATTCTGAATTTAGAATCCAAAGTGCCAGATCGTGTGGCGTTGTGGCGACTACGGCAGTCGAATCCCCTACGTAAAAGTACTGGAGGGCGAAAAAAGCTAGATGTAGAAGAAGCGCGATCGCTAGTTCTCATCACTTGTTATCTTGCAAAAGAGGATCAAGAATTGATTCGCCGTGCTGTGGACTTATTAGAACAAATGGCGGAAACTAACCGTGAACCCCATCAAGCTGCTTTACTTGGAGATTATATTGACGCTTTCTGCAATACCTACCAAGAGCGGATGGAATCAGATGAACAAATTTCCACAGATGCACTTACCCACCTAGCATTGAAACTACTAGTAGATTTACTATTTTACAGTAGTCCTGGTGGACACCGCCGTCTCTGGCTAGCACTTATAGATCGTTCCACACAATTTGAGATTTGAGATTTTAGGTTATTAATCCCAAATCCCAAATCTCAAATCCCAAATCCCAAATCTCAAATCCCTAATTGTCCCCCTCGCACTTTCTGTCATGCCTGTATCAAATCCTGTAATCCGCCGATACACACCCCCAACCTGTACGCTAGAAGTTATGGGACAAAGCTCATCTTTGTCCGGTTGGAGGGGTAAATCTGTGCTAAAGCAGTTAAACTTTGAGCTGCGCTTTGACGATCCGCGACTGCCAGAAGAACGGAGAATATCAATCAAAGGCGATCGCTCACAACTCGAAGCTTTGTATAGTGCAGTGACAAACTACGTCCAGGAATTTCTGCAAAAGTCTCCAGAAAGCTTTTGGGCAAGTTTCTCCGAACCAAAAGACTCTACCATTGTATCAGAACACCCAGAATTAAAAGGTTTTAATCAAACCTTACTACCAAATCAAACTTTAAAATCTTCAAAATCTTTTAACAATTTCCAGATGCCAGGGGCAGAGATACATTTAGAACCAAGCAGTTATTTAACTCACAAATTGTTTCTCGGTTCCCTCGCTAACCATATATCTGGGGGTGTAATTCAACTAAGTCTGCTGCAACTCTTCGATTTGGCAACCGCCTTAGATGAATACTCAGCAGAGGTGATGGCATTACCAGCTCTTAACAGAAGCACTTCAACTTTTAGCTTGCCTAGTTGGACACCTACTGCCGCCGTGGTATTGGTAGCTTTGGGTTTAATGCCATTTACTTGGCAATATGCTAATAATATCAGGCAAAAGCAGCTAACAGCTCAAAAAACAGCTTCTACACAAGAAGTAGCCCTCCAACCTTCCCCCTCAGCCCTGCAACCAACGCCCAAACCTGGATTCACCCCCCCAGATAATTTGTTAGTGCCGCCGTTAGGAAGCACTAAAGCTGTACCAGGTTCTACGCTTCCTACACCCCCAGCACCCGGTTCTATACTTCCGACAACGCCAATACCCGGTTCTGCACTTCCCACAACGCCTCAATTAAGCGCATCTGCTAAAAACGCACCTGGTTCCACTTTCTCTACAGCGCCATTACCATCTAGCGGCAGTGCTTTAACTATACCTGGGACAACTACACCAACTCTTTCTCGGTCTTCAACAAAAATAGGAACCACCAAATTACCAGATCCGTTTCCAATTCCCACAAATTCTCAACAAACTAGCCGTACAGGGTCAATTCCTAAGAATGGAATTGCTCTGCCAAGTACAGCAAATTTACCATCAAATTTACCTCCCGCCACCGCCGATATATCCTCCCGTATCTCCCCTGCTTCCCCTCCTTTTGCCACCAGCCCGAATGCTAGTAGGCGCAGTAACACCGATATCTCAGCTTCCTCGTCAATAGCCCCCTCTGTTGGAAACAATGATAATTCCTTAGCAGAGAGATTGAGGCAAGGGAGCAACACTTCGTCATCGGTAGCAACAGGCACATTGTTTGATACACCCCAGGTGGAAGAAGCGAGAAACTTTTTGAAAAAGCGCTGGCAGCCACCCACAGGATTAAAGCAAACGCTAGAGTATAGTTTATTAATCGGTATTGACGGCAAAGCTGAAAGAATTTTGCCTTTAGGAAAAGCCGCTAGAGATTACATTGACAGTGCCGGAATGCCAGGAATTGGGCAACCTTTTGTTTCACCCAATATAAATGGACAAAATGTCAGAATTCGAGCCGTTCTCAGTCCCGATGGCAAAGTGCAGACATTTCCGGAGTCACAGTGATTAAGCGGAACATCGTAGTTAGCGCAAAGCGCTCTTCGCGCTAACTACAAATTTCAATTACCAATTTAGTAATACCACTGAAGTAGACAATCGTACCAATAAATACAATCGCATTCCTAGCGGTTGTTGTGAAATACTGTTAACCTTTAGAAATCAGTCAGACTACATCGCAAATATATGCAAACTTCTAGTTCTCAAAAAGACAGCGCAGCTTGGGTTATTCAAACATGGATTGCTTTTGGCTTTTCTATTTCTATGACTACCTTTGGTATTGTTAACTTACCTGTAAATAGCTGGGTTAAAGGCTT
The DNA here is from genome assembly GCA_949127805.1 of Nostocales cyanobacterium PMM_0081. GTDB lineage: Bacteria > Cyanobacteriota > Cyanobacteriia > Cyanobacteriales > Nostocaceae > Hassallia. The sequence continues at coordinate 14,913 of CASBQC010000152.1, read as the reverse complement.
TATGGGTATGGGTTTGGCTTTTTCTGTTGGCTCAACTTTTACTTTAGCTAAAACTACTAGAGATATGCATGAAGCCAAAAGATTAACCGCTAGGATTGATGAGGCAAAAGTAGAAAAGTTGCTTTCTCAGCACGATCCTTTAAGATAAGGCGATCGCTTTATATATTTAAAATAATCCCAATCTCCGTGTTTACCAAAACAAAAAATCGTATAAAAAACAAAAGGACTGTATAAACAGCCCTTTAAATTTTGATTTAATTGAAATTTTATATTTCAATAACGGGATTTTTTATGGTTTAATCTTCGCTTTTGACGGCGCCTTGCAGCAGAGACAACCGCTCCTTCCACCGGATAACCTACCACAGGAATTACCTGATATTTGCGCTCTTCTTCTAACTTTTTCAATTCAGTGTAATCTACCCATTGGATGCAATCAACCGGACATGTGTCAATTGCTTCTTGAATTATTTCTTCTGTGTCCCCTTCTTGGCGAATTACACGCGATCGCCCGTAATCTGGTTCAATATAAAAGGTGTTACGAGCAACATGGGCACAATGCAAGCAGCCAATACAGGTGATTTCATCAACATAAACACCCTTTTGACGTAGCATTCCCCCCAATTCCGGCTCTAAACCAGAGCGTTCCGGTTCATCCCGCAATAAACCGCCTAATTCTGGTTCTAAACCGGAGCGATCGCCTTCTTGTTCTTCCTGCGGTAGAAAATCAGACATTACGCACTCCAGCGCTGTACTACTAAACGAATAGAACCATCTTTATTTTTCTGTTGTTCAGCAACTTCAAAGCCAGCACGAGTAGTTTCTTTCACAACCGTCTGATATGCATAACGCTGCGTTACTTGCCGCAAAAAGCCATCAACAGACAAGTTTTGCTGCCAATATTGCAAGTCAGAAACTAATTCGTATTCTTTGCCATTCCATTTAAAGCCGATATCGTAACCATTATCTTGTTCAATGGTAACTTCGGCTGCATGAGTTTGACCGCGATAACCGCGCACTTCGCGTGTACCGGGTTTCCAATTTATACCCAAGTCTGTGAGAGCTTCTTTCAACGAGTCTAGATTACGGATTTGCGTTTTAATTTGGCTAAAGTGTGACATGGTGGTTGTGATTTGAGTAAACTAAATTTGTGGGAAAATTTACCAATCGCTGAAAGTGGTTTGCGTATTTACCACACCAGATTGTTGCTGCACCTGAGCGGTGAAGAATTCTGAAGTTGGTTCATGACTAAGTACTAACCCTAGCTGTGCCTCTATTGCTGCCGTAACCTCCGCACAAGAAGCACCAACAATGCCAGTGACTTTTTCTTGCACCCGACCATCTGGATAAATTATGAATTCTAGTGTCTCCATGCTTTTGGCAAACCACGCTTTTTACGTTTGGACGGTACTGTTCTTGTGTGATGGCTAAAATATAGCCATTGGAACTTTGTTACTTAGATACAAACTTGCCACTTTGTTAACTAATGTTCCATCTCTCAAAATATATATCTCAGAATCTTTACAAAAATTATTGATTTTATCAGTCTACACATCTGTCATATGTAAGTTTCCCTTAACCTTCTAAATTAGTCAAGGTGGAAATTAAGCGGCGTTATGTATCCTCAAAAGCTGTAAAAACAAGCATTATAGAGCATAGAAGCCGCAGTTCATGTTATGAAAGGATTAAAAGTGTTGACATAAGTTATCATTACTTTGACTTAGCCCAATTCTCAGCAATAGCTGTATAAGTTGGCTTATGGGTAAAAATACGATAGCTTTAATTTATATCTTTGGTTGTATAACCAGAGAGGTATATATTATATTTTTGGAGAGCGATACCTAACGGTAAGCTTTCCTTCTCTTCGAGACGCTGCGCGAACGGAACGCACTCTTGGCGTTAGAGCAGCCTATCGCTCTAATCCAATACACGTAGAGACGTAGCACTGCTACGTCTCTACAAGGAGAGGGGTTTTATATATTTACTTCATTTACCTGAAATCTGCTGTAAGTAGTTCACTCGGCAAACATCTCAGCCAAGATATCGAGAACTGCTCTTTGTTCATCGTCACTAATTTGACCAAGTAGTTTGACCAATCGAACTTTATCTACTGTGCGAATTTGATCGAGAACAATCTGCCCATCTTTGCCTTGAAACTGGCAAGCTATGCGTGTAGGATATATCTGCCCCTTTGTAGTCATTGGAGCAATAATGACCGTAGCAATATGGCGGTTCATTTCGTCTGGCGAAATAATTACACAGGGACGGGTTTTCTGAATTTCACTGCCAATAGTGGGATCGAGATTAACTAGGAAAACATCAAAACGCTTAACTACCATTCCCACTCGACTCGATCCCAGTCTGTTGTATTAATATCATCTAGGAGAACATCATCGTGTCGCTCTCCCATTGCTGCAAAAGCTTCATCCCACCCAACCCGTAATTGTGGTGCTGCCCGAATAATTAAGCGATCGCCATGAACCTCAATTTCCACCTCTGTGTGAATACCACTTTGTTCTAATAAGGGTTTGGGAATACGAATACCTTGAGAATTGCCGATTTTTACAATTCGGGTTCTAATAGCTGCGCCCATGTTTAGCTCTGTAAGTAAAAATATGGTAATTACATTGTAGACACATATGGAGAAATTCTCAAGTGCAGCAAAAAGACAAGCTAGAGCTAGATAATAGCGATCGCTACTCCAAAAGCCAAGCAAATAAATTTCCCACTGTCAGCTGAACTTCACTGGCAAAACTTGGCACGGGAATTAATGCATCTGGCTGATCAAATACTTCAATTTGTTGGTTCGGACGATAAACAAACACAGTTCGCTCATCTGGATCGATCAACCAACCCATTTGAGTCTCATATTTCAAGCAATGAAGAATATTTTTCGTCACTTTTGTCTGACTTTGGTCAGGTGACAAAATTTCAATAGTCCAATCTGGAGCAATAGAGAATGTGTTAGCAACTTCTCCATTTTCGTCACGCGGAATTCTGTTCCAAACAAAAACGGCGATATCGGGTACAGTTGAACGACCACCAAAGGTGCAACGCAACTCAGGAAACGCACGAGCTATGTGTTTCGGCTTGACTACAGCATTAATAGTGGGTACAAGTTCACCTTGAATCGTACTGTGTTTCCCCTGTGGCATGGGTTTTTGGATAATTTGACCATCAAGATACTCATTGGCAGGTTTCGTTTCTGGTAATTGCAGAAACTGTACCAATGTCAGTTTGGTTAGTGCTTGTACCATTTTGGGGTTGCCTCTTCCTATTCTATTTTTAATCTCAGCACAATGATGCATGATAAGAGAAAGACCTGAGTGTTTTAATGCAATACAGTAGTTTTTGTCAGTTAATAGTTTTGGCTGATTGTTGCAATTTCAAGTTATGAACAATACATTATTCGATAAAATCTTCCGTGATAGCGATGGCAATATTGTTGTAGCTCAGATGCCAAATCTACCAATTATTGTCTGGATAACAGCTAGTTTGCTCAAACTAGTTTTTCCAACAGGGGAAATTAATACAGGGTTAGACGCACTTGCTTTTGGCTCTTTGTTTACTTGGGCTTGGCTAGAATTATTTAAAGGCGTTAATTATTTTCGTAGGGCACTAGGTCTTGGCGTGCTTATTGGTGTTATGGTGTCAAGAACTGTGGGTATTGACGTACTTGGCTTCTCTCTTTGATGAGAGGGCATAAATGCGCGTGCGATAGCGTAGCGCCGCCGTTGATGCTTTTCGCACGTCAGGTATGCGTGAAACTGATTATAGGCGATTATGCTTGGGTTATTTAGCCTTATAGCAAAGTGCGGCGATCGCACGGCGAAACAAAATTCAAAACCCAATTTATAAAATATGCGATCGCTTAGGATAAATAAAAAGAGGATTAAGTGATGCAATTAGAAGACTACTTCAACTTTCTTGCACCGAATGATATTCGGCTTAATGGTACGCGCATAGGTATTGAAACTATCCTTTACGAGTATATTTATCGCGATCGCACCCCAGAAGAAATCGCCCAAATTTATACATCGCTTACCCTCGAACAAATCTATGCGACGATTTTGTATTATCTCCACAATAAAGAAGCCGTGAGTAATTATATTGCTGACTGGTTAGAGTCGGGACACAAAATGCGAGAAGAACAGCGACGCAACCCTTCACCTGTTGTACAGAAATTAATGCAATTCAAAGCAGAAAGAGAAGCGATGAAAAAAGGCAAATAATGCTTAAGTATTTAATGGATGAAAATGTAAATCCAGTTTATATAAATCAATTACGATGAAGAAAACCTGATTTAATAATTCGTGCAATAGGAGAACCAAATACACCTTTGAAGGGAACTTTAGACCCAGAAATTCTTATATGGTGTGAAGCACATAATTTTGTATTGATAACAAATAATCGTACTTCTATGCCTGTACATTTAGTTGACCACATAAATACAGGTCATCATGTGGCGGGTATTTTTATACTTAATCCTGATATGGGTATTGGTGAGACAATTGAGGAATTGATTTTAGTTGCTGAAGCGTCTTTTGAAGAAGAATATCAAGACCAAATTATTAATCTACCAATTCCGTGAATCAGGTTATGAAGTGAAGATGGTTGATAATGTTGGGTTTTGGTTTGCTCCACCTAAGCTACAAGATATGCAAGAAGCAAAGCTTGAACTCAAATCTTGCACCAATCTCAATTAACCCGATATGCCGCCCTGAAATAAATTACACCGCGAGTAGCGCGCATTCCATTAAAATGGACTGAAAGTATTCTTTCGTAAGCATTCAGTCTTCTTAAGAAGACTTTAGCTATGAGCCTTAGATTTTAATCTAAGGTGGGTAATGCAACTGCTGCAAGATATCAGTTTAACCCTTGGGGTTATCGCACTATATGGATGTAGCCCAACCCAGGCATCGCAATGAAAGCGCTTCCTTCTAAACCATGTTCCTTGAGCAAACCATTTGATGCTACCTTGGCGCTTTACGCCAACCATTTGCGACTGCTTCTGACTCTGTACAAAACCATTTCTCTCCCCGTGTTGGATCAATTACTGTTGATTCATAATCCTCTGCCCCCGGAACGTGATAAACTTTTGCTCCCGTATTAATGGAGATATTGCCTTTGATATTGCATCCTGGTTTAGTGACAGATGTAATTAGAGATGGAAAGCGACTACCGCTGAGTTCCATTGCAAAAATAGCAATAACAGCCATAACAGTAATGCCCATAAACTTTTGCATATGTTATTGTTAAAATTTAATATTAAATATATTTTAAGTATTTAATTGCTCTGCTTGCAGCCGTATTACCACTGATACCTCACCCACGCCCAAATCACCAATCAAGACTTTCTCGTTAAAAAAGCGATCGCAAAGCATAACAGCCCAGCATAATAAAGCATAATTAACATCTATAGCTTTTAGCTTCACTCTTTCAGCCAAAAGCTAAGATGCTGACTGCTAAACGCTTTTAATTCAACTTAACAAATTGACTATGAATCCAGAACAAGTCAAAAGTTCTCTAAATATCTCACCAGCGATACGCGTAGGAGTACTGGGTTTCGGCGGTTTAGGACAAGCTGCCGCTAAGGTGCTTGCTGGTAAACGGGAAATGACTTTAGTCGCAGCAGCCGACAAAGAAGGCTACGCATACACCGAGTCGGGTTTAAATGCTCAAAATTGTATTACAGCTTATAACTCTCAAGGTTCGGTGGGTTATTTAGAACCAAGTGGTACTTTAACAACTCGCAGTATTCAAGATTTAATCGAAAGCGCTGATTCTGTAGATGGGTATTTTCTCGCTTTACCCAACCTACCCAATAATTTTATCGCTTCTGTAGCGCAAGAGTTTATTAAATCAGGTTGGCGTGGGGTGTTAGTCGATGCAATTAAGCGCACCAGCGCAGTAGAACAACTGCTGGCGATGAAAGAAGAATTAGAAGTTGCGGGAATTACTTACATGACAGGGTGTGGTGCAACACCTGGATTGTTAACTGCTGCTGCCGCATTAGCCGCCCAAAGCTACGCAGAAATACATAAAGTTGAAATTACCTTTGGCGTAGGAATTGCTAACTGGGAAGCTTACCGTGCCACGATCCGCGAAGATATTGCTCATATGCCAGGTTACAGTGTAGAAACTGCCAGAGCTATGAGTGATGCAGAGGTAGAAGCATTGCTGGATAAAACCAATGGTGTGCTTACCTTAGAGAATATGGAACATGCCGATGATGTAATGTTGGAATTGGCGGGGATTTGTTCACGCGATCGCGTTACAGTTGGTGGCATAGTTGATACCCGCAATGCCAAAAAGCCCCTCAGCACCAACGTCAAAATTACTGGACGCACCTTTGAAGGAAAAATTTCCACCCATACCTTCATCTTAGGAGACGAAACCAGCATGGCAGCAAATGTCTGTGGACCCGCTTTTGGCTATCTCAAAGCTGGTATACAATTGCACAAGCGCGGCATTTATGGAATATTCACCGCAGCGGAAATTATGCCCCAGTTCGTCAAATAATAGTTAGGTAGAGACGTGCCGCTGGAACGTCTCTACATACCATTTTTTATCACCAATTACTTAACACTAACTGTATTAACTTTTAACTCCTAACTTGTTCTAAGTAGATGGACTTTCTGGAGAGAAAAGTTCTAACATATTTTCCTCAGGCAGTGATTCTGGTGTTTGAATTATAAATGGCAGACATGCGCCGACAAGACCGCGCTTAATGCGTTCTGGTGTTTCTGCAAATACCACAAACAAGGGATATATACTATTTATTCCCTCATTCAATATATGATTGTAGCGGGGAGGCATGAGCCACTGATATTCTTTATCTAGGCAAACTTGAGTTTGTCGCCAACGTCCCAATAACTCAGAAAAATCTTCGTGGGGACGATGAATAAAAACTAAAATTTCCACACCGCTTTTGATTTTCCACTCCGGATCACACATTATAATTGCGACATCACAAGGTAGGCAAGTAGTTGTTTTTTCTGCTGAGGTGTTGCGAAGACGGACAATTGGTAGAGGAATAGTGATAACACTTTCATCTGGACGCCGCAGACTGGGAATCATTTCCAAGTATGGTCGATGCTGCTTGAGGAGTGCGATCGCCGACAAGGAATTGCTATACTCAGCCAAGCTAGTTTCGTAATAAGATTTTTCCACAAGCATGATTAAATAAATTAGTTATGAATTAGGAGAACGGAGTGAGGAGTTAAGAATAAAATTTAGTAGTTCTAAATTAAAAGTAAAGTTAAGAATAAAAACTTTTAACTCCTAACTCCTAACTTTAGTAGAGACGTTCCGCCGGAACGTCTCTACAACTCGTAACTTTTAATCCTCTATCCCAGCTTTTCAAATATCTTAAACAGAGGCAAGTACATCGCAAGCAAAATTGTCCCAACCATTCCCCCCAGAACCACAATCATAATTGGTTCCAAAATGCTTGTTAGAGCTTTTACTGACTGCTCGACTTCATCTTCATAAAAATCGGCAACTTTCATCAACATTGCATCTATTTCACCAGTTTCCTCGCCGATACTAATCATTTGAATTGCCATAGCTGGAAAAACGTTTTCTTTTTGCAAGGCAATGCTGATCATCCCTCCTTGTTGAATTTCTACACGCGCTGCATCAATAGCATTAGCAATTATTTGATTTCCGGAAGTGTCGCGGACAATTTCCAAAGAAGTAAGAATTGGTACACCAGAACGAGTCAAAGCACCAAAAGTCCGGCTAAAACGGGCAATTGCGGATTTTTGGATCAAGTCACCGAACAACGGCATTTTCAGAGAAAGGCGATCGATAGTTACGCGACCGATATCAGTTTTGTAGTATTGCTTATATGCAATTGACATCCCGAAAACACTGCCAAATATAAGACCAATTCGCCAACTTCTCAAAATTTCACTACAATCCATCAAGAATTGCGTTAATGGAGGTAATTCAGTGCCTATATCTTTAAAAATTCCCGCAAAAATTGGAATCAGAAAAATCGTCATCCCCAGAAAAATTGTCGTTGCCAAAAATCCTACAACCATTGGATAAGACAACGCTGATTTAATTTGGTTTTGTAATCGGGCAACATCTTCCAATAACTTCGCCAAACGATTCATTACATCATCTAAAACACCCCCAACTTCACCCGCTTGAACCATGCTGACATACAAACCATCAAAACACTCAGGATGCTTCCGCATCGAGTCAGAAAGATTCATACCGTTTTGGACATCAGCACTAATGTCTATCAATGCTTGTTTTAGTTTAGGATTAGTACATTGATCAGATAGCACTCCCAGACTTCTAACAATTGCCACACCCGCGTTGATTAGAGCCGCAAGTTGACGAGAAAACACAGCTTTATCCTTAATGGAAACCTTAACCATTCCTGTCTGTAATTTCTTCAAGTCAAAGCCGCCGAAACCTTGAGCTTGTTTAAGTTCTTGAACTACAAAACCTTGCTGTTTTAGAGTAGTACGCGCTTGCGCTATAGATTCGGCAACAATTTTTTCTGTTCGGGATTTTCCTTGAGAATCTCGAACACGAGCAACAAAGTTTGGCATGGATTATATATATTTTAGATTGGTAATTAGTAATTGGTAATTGGTAATTGATAGAACATATTTTCTATTACCTATTACCTATTACCTATTACCCATTGTTAAATTAATGCGCTTTTGCTGCTGCTATTTGTGGTGGGGCACCACCAATGAGACGCTGAATTTCATCTGGTTTGGAAGTCTTGGACATTGCCGCTTCAAAAGAGATAGTTCCTGCTTTGTACATATCAGCTAAAACCTTCTCTAGAGTTTGCATACCCAACTTCCCGCCGGTTTGTATAGCCGAATAAATTTGTGCTGTTTTACCTTCGCGAATCAAGTTGGAAATAGCAGGAGTAACAATCATAATTTCTTGAGCCATCACCCGACCATATTCACCGGGTTTAGGGTTTTTCTTGGATACTAAAGTCTGGCTAAATACTGCCACTAATGAGTTAGACAACTGTACCCGCACTTGGGTTTGTCTTTCATGGGGGAAAACATCAACAACCCGGTCAATAGTTTGTGCTGCTGAACTGGTGTGCAAAGTGCCAAATACCAAGTGTCCTGTTTCCGCCGCACTAATAGCCAAAGAAATTGTTTCTAAATCCCGCATTTCCCCTACCAGAACAATATCTGGATCTTCGCGCAATGCTGCTTTCAAGGCATTAGCAAAACTTTTAGTATCTTCACCAAGTTGACGCTGGTGGATTAAACTTTTAACTGGTTCATAAACAAATTCTATTGGGTCTTCTACAGTTAAAATATGTTCAGCTTTGGTGCGGTTAATCAAGTCAATCATTGCTGCTAAGGTAGTGGTTTTACCTGAACCAGTAGGACCTGTTACTAAAATTAAACCTCTGGGTTTATCTGTCATTTCCCGCACTATATCTGGCAGACCTAATTTATCAAAGTTAGGAATTTTAGAACTTAACGCTCGCAAACAAGCAGCGTAGGAACCACGCTCTTTATAAACGTTGACACGAAAGCGAGCTAAACCTTTAACTCCATAGCTGCAATCTAATTCCCAGTTTTGCTCAAGGGTTTTACGCTGGGTATTATTCAGCATACTAAAAATCAGCCTTTGACACTGGTCGCCTGTTAATGACTCGTCACCAATGGGTGTGAGTTTGCCGCTGATGCGGAAGTAGGGAGGTATACCTGCGGATAAATGTAAATCCGAGCCACCCATTTCAATCATCTGTTCCATCAAGTCTTCAATCATCATTTCCATAATTCTGTTTCCTTTTTTTATTTGATAGTTGTTGGTTGATAGTTGATAGTTGATAGTTGATAGTTGATAGTTGATAGTTAACCACTAACTACTAACTAATCGACAAAACGAGGTGTCATACAATAGGGACAATCTAGCCACTCTGGTTTTAATTCGGCGCTACAAGTTCGGCAGGTAAGACCACTTTTGCGTTTAGCTTTTAACTCTGCTTCTAAACCTGTATCACTGAAAGTTACACGTTCGACTTCTTCCAAAGTGGTTTGTCCTTGACGCACTAAATCCAAGCTGTAAGCCAGTAAAGTTTTCATCCCCTCTTCTACTGCAACTTCCTTAATGCGTTCTGTAGGTGCTTCTTCGTTAATTAAGGTTTGCAACTTTTCGGTGATTCGCATAACTTCATAAACACCGCAACGTCCCCTGTAGCCAGCACCATTACAAGTTGGGCAAATATGACCTTTAGAAGTGGCTTGTTGAATTTCTTCTAATGTTAAGGAGTTTGCTTTATAGAAAGTTACACCGACATCTTGAGAAGCGGATAGACCATAGCGGGCTAATTCTTCGGGGGTGGGAGTATAAGCAATGCGACAATCACCACAGACACGCCGGACTAAACGCTGTGCCAAAACGCCTATGAGCGAACTAGAAATCATAAAAGGCTCAATGCCCATTTCTCCCAAACGAGCGATCGCACCAGGGGCATCATTGGTATGTAAGGTAGTTAATACTAAGTGACCCGTCAAAGCAGCTTCAATTGCTGTTTTTGCCGTTTCCTTGTCTCGCGTTTCACCCACCAACAGCACATCCGGATCTTGCCGCAAAAATGCCCGCAAAGCGGTAGCAAAATCTAGCCCTTTTTCCCGAATTACCTGCACCTGAGTAATCCCCGCCAAGCTATACTCAATCGGGTCTTCTACAGTACTGATATTAATTCCCGGTGTGTTGCGTTCTGCCAGCGCTGAATACAGTGTTGTTGTTTTACCAGAACCAGTTGGTCCTGTTACCAAAATCAGACCAAAAGGACGGCTAACCATCTCGCGGACAATGTGCAAACTCTCAGGATCGGCAATTAACTTATCCAATCCTAGTTGTGTTGAGGAGTTATCCAAAATCCGCAGCACTACCTTTTCCCCGTAGCGACTGGGTAAGGTACTAACCCGGAAGTCAACTTTGCGTCCTTCAAACATCCGCCGAATACGTCCATCCTGAGGTAAACGGCGTTCGGCAATATCTAAATTGGCGATAATTTTAAATCGAGCCGTAACCGCAGGAATGATTTTTTTCGGCAGGGCATCAAAAGCCTCACCCAACACGCCATCCTTACGAAAGCGAATGCGTAAGTTTTCTTCTTGCGGTTCGATGTGAATGTCAGAAACCTTCTCATGCAAAGCTTTGGCAAGAATTCTATTGACCAAGTTGATAACTGGTGCATCTTCTGCACCCTTCATCGCTGCTCCCAAGTCGGCTTCCATATCATCGGGAGCATCGTCTAAGTCGAGATTTCCAAGATTTTCTAAGTCTTGATTAATGTCTGTAGATTTTTGTTTTTCCAGGTGCTTTTGCTTAACAGCCAGTTCATCCAAATATTGATTGATTAGCTGCTGGTAGTCCTCCTGGGTAATCACCATGCGCTGCAATGCCAAGCCTTGCGGACGCAAAATGCGATTCAAATCATCCGAAGCCTCTAGATTATCGGGATCGACCATCGCCACTAAAACTGAAGGTGGGTTTTGGTCTTCATGTTTTGACAGTGGCACTAAGCGATGGCGACGACAGATATCCGCTGGAATCAGGGTATCAATCAGCTTTCCTATCGTGGCGCTGCCTACTTGGCTAACTTCCGGATCGATAAACTCAACACCGTATAGTATTTTAAGTTCAAATAACTGCTGTTTTTTATACTGTCTGAGCAACTCAGGTGATAGTTGTTGCCCGCTTATTGATTCGAGTACTTCTGTTAAGGGTACGCCAGACTTGCGGCTATCAATCAGCGCTTGTCTCATCTGTTCGCTATTGACGTAGCCAGATTGCACAAGTTTATTGCCGAAGGGCGAAAATTCGGTTCTTGTAGTAAGAGCGGTACTGCGCCGTTGTGATGACGAGTAAGTCATAAGTAAGCAATGAATAGCGGAAACCTCTGGTTAAAGTATTCCCAATCTGGCGAAGAGAATTCTCATGCTTACTTGTTGAATTTTTGCGAATTAAGGAATTCCCTATTCCCTACCCTTGCGATTCGGAATACCGCCATAAGCATTTCGGGGCTAATGCGCTCGGCATTTGTCACAATAGAGGACGGTGAGATCGCCATAATGTGAAAATTTCGGCAAAAAATACGCCTCAGAGTCACAGGCTTGTGCATTCAACGGCTGTTACTATGTGGGGACTAATTGCCGTAAATAGCATTTGGAATGATTACACAATAATGGAAGAGGATAAACAAATAAACAATATAAGCCTTCTTCTAGGGTGAACACAGAGGTAAAGTAAGCAATGATGAGCGAGTCCCCAGCCCAAATGAACTATAACGAATCCGGTAGCGAGGAAACTTCGCAAGTGGCAGCCCAAACTAATACATCAGGAGAGACAGACACACTCATAAATGGTACTGCTGGAACTCCCCAGACGGTAACTGATACTGCATTAGCAGAAATGACTCAACAAATAGAGTCACTCAAAGCGCAATTAGAAGAGCGCAACACCCAATATATGCGGATTGGGGCAGATTTTGAGAATTATCGCAAACGCACCAGCAAGGAAAAAGAAGAGCAAGACTTGTTAGTGAAGCGGAATACAATTACGGAATTATTGCCAGTAGTTGATAATTTTGAGCGGGCAAGAGCACATCTCAAACCGCAAAGCGAAGGTGAATTGACAATTCACAAAAGTTACCAAGGTGTCTACAAGCAACTAGTAGATTGCTTGAAACGGTTGGGTGTGTCACCAATGCGACCCGAAGGTCAAGAATTCGATCCGAACTTACACGAAGCAGTAATGCGGGAACCTACGGATGAACATCCAGAAGGAACAGTGTTAGAAGAGTTAGTGCGCGGATATTATTTGGGCGATCGCGTGCTTCGTCATGCAATGGTCAAAGTCGCTGCTCCAAAGGAAGACATGCCTCCTGCGGAGGAAATTCAGTCGAATTCAGCAAGTAGTTAAACGAACACTTTTTTTAATTCGTTAAAAGTCAAAAGCAACCCGCCCACAGCACTGGTCATGTTTGACTACTAACTAACTGCTGACCACTGATAGCTAAAAGTCATTAGACCTCTTGCGTTTGCCCTGGCATCGCATACCAAAACTAGGACATAGCTATTTACGGTTTTCGCTTACTAATGGCGTCTCTTCCATCAGGAGGAGAAGAATGCTTTTTTTGCGAAAACCGTAAATAATTTGCTCGTAGTCAAAAAGTTACTCCGCGAAAAATCACTGGCTTAGTTTTGTTTGGCAGAAACTTCCATACCTGAAAGGGAGAAAGTTTTATGTCTACATTCTTTGAGAAGCACTCTGGTAAAAATACCTTTAGTTATGGGAAAAGTTATTGGGATCGACTTAGGCACTACCAATAGTTGTGTCGCAGTATTGGAAGGTGGTCAACCAATTGTTATTGCCAATTCAGAGGGTGGACGAACCACTCCAAGTATTGTCGGATTTGGCAAAGGCGGCGATCGCTTAGTTGGTCAACTAGCAAAGCGACAAGCCGTCACAAATGCCGAGAACACTATTTACAGTATCAAGCGCTTTATTGGTCGTCGTTGGGATGACACCGAAGTAGAACGCGATCGCGTCCCCTATGCCTGTCTCAAAGGTCGAGATGATACCGTTGATGTCCAAATTCGCGGACGTAACTACACACCGCAAGAAATCTCCGCAATGGTTTTGCAAAAACTCAAACTAGATGCGGAAAATTTTTTAGGTGAAACTGTCACCCAGGCAGTAATTACGGTGCCGGCGTACTTCACAGATGCTCAAAGACAAGCAACTAAAGACGCTGGTACCATTGCTGGACTTGAAGTCCTGCGAATCATCAATGAACCAACTGCTGCGGCTTTAGCTTTTGGGTTAGACAAACAAGACACTGAACAGCTAATTTTAGTATTTGACTTGGGGGGTGGCACCTTCGACGTATCCATTCTGCAACTTGGGGATGGAGTATTTGAAGTTAAGGCAACTTGTGGTAATAACCATCTAGGTGGAGACGACTTTGATAATGCGATCGTCCGCTGGATGATTCAACACTTCTACCAACAAGAAAAAGTTGACCTTTCCCAAGACAAAATGGCGCTGCAACGCTTGCGAGAAGCAGCGGAAAAGGCAAAAATTGAACTCTCCAGCATGGCGAGTACTTCAATTAACTTGCCATTTATCACCGCCAATGAAACCGGACCTAAGCATCTAGAAATGGACCTCAGCCGGTCCAAATTTGAAGAACTGGCGAGCCAATTAGTTGAAGGAACCATCGAACCGATGGTTCAAGCGCTCAAAGATGCAGAGTTGAAACCACAAAACATAGATAAAATTATTTTGGTGGGGGGTTCTACGCGTATTCCCGCAGTACAAAACGCCCTGATAAAATTTTTCAACGGCAAAGCACCCGATCGCTCTATTAATCCTGACGAAGCAGTGGCACTCGGCGCTGCAATTCAAGCTGGGGTGCTCGGTGGTGAAGTCGAGAATCTTTTACTTTTGGATGTTACACCTTTATCGCTGGGATTGGAAACTTTAGGAGAAGTGTTCACTAAAATTATTGAACGCAATACAACAATTCCTACCAGCAAGTCCCAAGTGTTTTCCACTGCAACCGATGGGCAAACGAGCGTAGAAATTCAAGTCCTTCAAGGTGAACGGGCAATGGCAAGGGATAATAAAAGTCTCGGTAAATTTCTTCTCGCTGGAATTCCCGCCGCATCCCGTGGTGTGCCGCAAATCGAAGTATCATTTGAAATCGATGTCAACGGCATCCTCAAGGTTTCGGCTCAAGACAAAGGCACTGGTAGAGAACAAAGTATTCGGATTACCAACACAGGTGGTTTGAGTACCCACGAAGTCGAACGGATGCGGCAAGAAGCCGAAATGTTTGCAGAACTTGACAAAAAACGCATACAACTAGTTGAATTAAAAAACCAAGCGGATACTCTG
>CASBQC010000151.1 GCA_949127805.1 Nostocales cyanobacterium PMM_0081 | reverse complement strand
GGGGCTGCACTCATGCACCCCCAAAAGCTTGGACACAAAACTTGCAGTGCTTTTAAACTTGATAATAAAAATTCCGCTACTTTTATATAAGTGAAAATACATAGAAAAAATAGGGGCTGCACTCATGCACCCCCAAAAGCTTGGACACAAAACTTGCAGTGCTTTTAAACTTGAACTGCTGCTAGCTTTGCTTCTGTAGCTGTCAATCGCTCATAAGCGGCACGCATTTTCAAACCTGTAAGCACTTGGAATAAACCAGTCCCATTATTGGAACCCGGATACTCACGGTGTTGGAGTAGCAGGTGAGTCATCTCACCTTCGTATTTGGTAGATGTTTTGCTCAAATGAGTTTCGATGTAAATGACTTCTTCTAAGTTGTCAAATTGACCATCTACTTCTAGTACGGAGACGTAGCGACCGTAGTAAACATCGGAACCATAGTATAATTGCATACCAGGATATGAGCAAGTAAGCTTACGTCCGCAAGGAGTCCACTGGATGCTTGAACCTTCATCGAATAGGTAACTTGGCTCAAAGCCTTGCTTATCTTCGCGTTGAAGCATACGGACTCGCAATACTTTGCGTTCTTTATCTTCTTTAATTAAGTTGGTGGGCAACACCTGGAGAACTATATCAGCAAATTCTCTTTGGGGTTCAATAAACTTCTCAAAGTCAGGTTTGCGGGAATTGATTTGCGCTAATACATCTTCGTAGCGATGACCGCGTTCAGCCATGTCACGCTGAATTTTCCAGGCGATTTTGACTTCATCGCTGATGTCGAAGTATACGCTGAAGTCGATTAGCGATCGCACTCGCTCATCATATAAAGGGTGCAACCCTTCAATCACTAGAATGTGATTCGGCTCTATCCTTTCTGGGGGATCGAGCAAACCGGTTTCGTGGTTGTAAATCGGCTTATCAATTGCTTTACCTTCTTTGAGCGCTTTGATTTGCTCATACATCAGGTCAAAATTGTTTGCCCTAGGGTCAAGTGCTGTTATCCCTGTTTCTTTGCGCTGTTTGCGATCCAAGCAATGATAGTCATCCAAACAGATAACTGTCATTAATTCTTCACCAAACAAATCTATTAAACGACGCAAAAATGTCGATTTACCACATCCTGAGTCTCCAGCTACTCCAATCAATACCACGCGTTCCGGCTTATTTGTCATAAATCTCCTCTAAAGGCTAAAGATGTGTCAATCAATAATTTTTTCACACAGCAGATTTTATGCTAGGAGTTTACCGATATCCGGTTTGTCCTGCTTTTCTTCTATCCTGCAATTGCATGAAGTATCTAACGGGCATACAGCAAACTACTCGTTACCCATCGTATAATTCTGCTTTTTGGCAGGTAAGTATTTAATCCTAGTGATTATTTTGATTCTAACAGAAGGGGTTATTCTATACAAGACTTGATGTCAATAAGAATATCAAGCCAATATCGACCATGCCAATAAATTATTAGCAGATTTGGAAATAACCTTGACAAACGCACACTATTGGCGTGGTAAGGTGGGATCGTTGCTTGTGACTTAATGGTTTAAGTTCGTTCAGTATAATTTTATAACCTTGATAATGTTTTTTGAAGTTTTTTTTTGAGGAGGTGAGTTTAAGGTTTGCGATCGCTAATTAGCATAGATATTTTAAGCAAGAATATATCCAAAGAAAGAGCTAGCAACTTAAAGAAGACAGAAATTTGGGTGTAAAGTGTGAGCTTTACACCCTGGCACTGATAAAGGTTGACAGAAGTTTCACATCAGGCTCAAACTTAATTGTAGTTCTCTATACAAACTTGGCAGCCGATGAATGATCCCGCTATCTTTATCAATATAAAGGATGAAAACATAGTCATGCGGTAGCAACCGGAGATAATTCTTGGCAAAAAAGCTCAACAACACATCATATTGTGCGAAACTACATTATGTCAGACCAAAAGTCCAGAGAGAGGGAATTTCTGCCATAGCGCAGACACTCTCAAATTACGTCTCCCTAAATCTGAATGTTTGTAGCCTTTGTTCTAGTCGTGGAAATAAGCGTCAGTAACTCAGCCCTAAAGGGACTGAGCTTGTAGGAGATAGGTTCTACGTGTCTGACTAGCCCATATAGCTTAATCCTGATACGGACTTCCGAATGCGCTCTTCCAGTTCGGATTATCTCCAAACCGTCTTATTGACGGTGTTGCGTAAAGGCAAGACATTTTTGATTAAGTGGGCGAGGAAGCTATTAACTTTACTCGGAGGATTATCTCTTTATGCGAGTACCGGTTTTATCAATACGCGGATTACCTTTGATGCCAACCAAGCCCAGTAGAGCGCGACGCTGGCTAAAAGAAGGGAAAGCCAAAATCGTATATAACGATTTGAACATTTTTCAGATACAGCTAGTTAAGTACGCGTCCGACAAAACGCAACCCATCGTGATTGGTGTAGACCCCGGCAAGTTGTATACAGGCATCGCTGTCCAGTCCGCTAAATTTACCCTTTGGATGGCGCACCTTCAATTACCCTTTGAAACGGTCAAAAAACGCATGGAGCAACGCGCCATGATGCGTCGAGGTCGCAGGGGTCGCCGTATTAATCGCAAAGTTGCATTTAATAAACGCGCTCACCGCCAAGCTAGATTTGATAACCGACGGGGTTGCAAAATAGCCCCTAGTATTAGAGCTAATAGAGACTTGGAATGGCGTGTTTTAAACGAGCTATGTGTAATCTTTCCCTTTGAAACGATCGTATACGAGGTTGTCAAAGCGCGAGGCAATAAAGGGTTTAGCCCGGTCATGGTTGGGCAGTTCTGGCAACTAGAAAGGTTAGAAGCCTTTGGAGATGTTAAGCCAATTAAAGGCTGGGAGACTGCCCAAATTAGAACCCAGTTAGGACTAGAAAAGCAGAAACACTCGAAGGGCGACGCAATAAGCGCAACCCATGCGATAGATGGGGTTGCCCTGGCGTGTAGTGCTTTCATTGAATATGGCGTTATGGATCGTTATTCGATGGGTTGGCGAGGTAGCGTCACCGTAACATCTGCGCCCTTCGCAGTTATTCGTCGCCCTCCTATTTGTCGCCGTCAACTTCATTTAATGGTTGCCGCGAAGGGTGGAGTACGCCGCAAATATGGCGGTACTAAAACCCGTCATGGATTTAGAAAAGGCGACTACGTTGAGGCTACGCAAGGCAACAAGACTTATCGCGGCTGGGTAAGTGGTGACACCGATAAATGTGTTTCGGTTAGTAATGCTGACTGGAAACGGTTAGGACAATTTAGCAAAAACAAAGTCCAGCTATTAAAACGCGCTACTGGGCTAATAGTTACTGCGACTAAAGTCGCAAAGCTGAGAGAGTGGCGGGGGGAAGGATTCCTCCCGCCATCTCTCGTCGCCACGGGGAGTATCCCTGTGGCAGACTTTGCGCTCGCGTCGCTTCCCTCTCAGTTTTGAAAAACTGAGTTTCCCGCCTACCGGATTTTTTTATGACAGAAGAAAGATGCATTTATACTCATATTTTGATTGAATGCAGGAGACTGCCAAAGTCGGAGATATAAAACCAATCAGAAGAACACCTTCCGTGATTGGCATTCACCGATATAAACTAACTTTATGGCGGCAGCTTACCCAAAAGGGTAGGTATAAGTTATCTCCCTTTTGGGGGAAGAAGTTTGATAAGAAAACATTAAATTGACTCATTATTAACATTCTCCAAAAGACATATCCTTTACCTTAGAAGGTGAACAGGTGTGCTTTTTTCCATGCCTGCATGTCTTTGGCGAGTGTACCTAGCAAGGCATTTGTTTGTAATGCCACTTTTTCCATTTTCCTGCGCCCGTGTGAAACCGAAATCCGGTAAACTAAAACAGGCTTGTGGTGGGAAGGGTTTTTTTATTAACGGTTAAGTAAATATCGGAGTGGTAGAACGAATGTACAATCTAGGTGCCCTTGAGGCTACTGCCAATGAAGAATCTGGTAGCCGCATCTTCCTCTACGAAGTGGTGGGTCTACGTCAGAGTGAAGAAACCGATCAAACGAACTACCCAATTCGTAAAAGTGGCAGTGTCTTCATCAGAGTGCCTTATAACCGCATGAATCAAGAAATGCGACGGCTCACTCGCTTAGGCGGCAAAATTGTTAGTATCCAACCAATAAGTGCTATTGAGCTTAATGGTAAATCTCTATCTGAAAGTGCAGACGAAGTTATTAACAACGCCACTTCTGAAAGTGTAGAAAGCGAAGTTATTAACAACGCCACAACTGAAGAGACTGCTAACATTGAAGGAAATGGTCAAGCCACACCTGTAAAAGCAAACAGTGAAGTGAAAAGCTTCGGCGAATCACTCAACCCTGAGCAAGAACAGCCCAAAAAGGACAAAAAAGGCAACACCATGACTCAAGCGAAAGCCAAGCACGCTGATGTTCCCGTGAACACTTACCGTCCCAATGCTCCTTTTGTTGGGAAATGTATATCTAATGAACCGTTAGTCAAAGAAAACGGCATTGGTATTGTTCAACATCTCAAATTTGACCTTTCTGAAAGTAATTTGAAGTACCTAGAAGGTCAAAGTATTGGTATTATCCCACCAGGAGTAGATAAGAACGGTAAGCCAGAAAAACTCAGACTATATTCCATCGCCTCGACTCGTCACGGCGATGATGTAGATGATCAAACAGTATCGTTGTGCGTCCGTCAGTTGGAGTACAAGCACCCAGAAACTGCCGAAACAGTTTATGGTGTTTGCTCAACTCACCTGTGTTTCCTTAAGCCAGGAGACGAAGTGAAAATCACAGGTCCTGTGGGTAAAGAAATGTTATTACCCGAAGACACAGATGCCAAAGTGATCATGATGGCAACAGGAACCGGTATCGCACCAATGCGGGCTTATCTGTGGCGGATGTTTAAGGATGCAGAAAAAGCCGCTAACCAAGATTACCAGTTTAATGGATTCGCTTGGTTAATATTTGGCGTTCCCACAACTCCAAACCTTCTATACAAGGAAGAATTGGAAGAAATGGAACAAAAGTATCCAGAAAACTTCCGTTTAACTGCCGCTATCAGCCGCGAACAGAAAAACCCCCAAGGTGGGAGAATGTACATCCAAGACCGGGTGGCAGAACACGCGGATGAATTGTGGAAGCTGATTAAAGAAGAAAAAACTCATACATACATCTGCGGCTTGCGGGGTATGGAAGAAGGTATCGATGCAGCGCTGACTGCTGCCGCTGCGAAGGAAGGTGTAACCTGGAGTGATTACCAGAAGCAAATCAAAAAAGCTGGTCGCTGGCACGTAGAAACCTATTAATGGAGTTAGGTAGAGACGCGATGAACCGGAGCGTCTGTACTATGAGCGAAGTTAAGAGTTCACAGTTTATAACTTCTAACCATAACCTAGGACTCATAAAAAGATAAAAGATAGTAGGTGGGGCATATGCCTCACCTACAATTGTTATTGGTGGAATTTGGTATAAACTTTGTGGGTGTGAAGCTGGGAATACTAGGATTAGGCACGGTGGGGACGGGTACAGTGCAGTTGTTGCAAGATTTGAACGGACGTCACCCATTGTTGCGAGAGATAGAAATACATCGGGTAGGAGTACGATCGCTTGATAGACCCCGCGCTGTAGAATTATCAGAGAATGTTTTAATTACAGATTTAGAGGCAATTGTCAATGACCCAGCAGTGGATATTGTCATTGAATTGATTGGTGGATTAGAGCCGGCGCGATCGCTTATTTTGAAAGCGATTGAAAATGGTAAGCACATTGTCACTGCCAATAAAGCAGCGATCGCTCGTTTTGGTGATGAAATTTTCACAGCTGCCAATCAAGCCGGGGTATATGTGATGCTAGAAGCCGCTGTTGGTGGTGGTATTCCAATAATTCAACCTTTGAGGCAATCTTTAAGTGTGAATCGCATTCACACCGTCACAGGTATCGTTAACGGTACAACTAACTACATCCTCACCCGGATGCAAACAGAAGGCAGCAACTTCAACGATGTTTTGGCTGATGCTCAAAAGTTGGGTTACGCTGAAGCTGACCCGACAGCTGATGTTGATGGCTTAGACGCAGCCGATAAAATAGCCATTCTCGCATCATTAGCCTTTGGCGGACGGATCAACTTGCAAGATGTTTATTGTGAGGGAATTCGGCAAGTTAGTAAAACAGATATTGCCTACGCCGATAAATTGGGATTTGTGATTAAATTATTAG
>CASBQC010000150.1 GCA_949127805.1 Nostocales cyanobacterium PMM_0081 | reverse complement strand
CTCCTTGTCCTCTACTTGATACCCACCGGCTAGTAAAGCGCGATATAAAGGTAATTCAAATAGTTGACCCATGACGCTTCTTGAGCGTTGCAAGTCTTCTACTGTTTCAAATAGGGGAACTACTTGGATAGTGCCGATCGCCGTACCTGGATCAAAAAGTCTTGCTTCTTTGGCTAAAAGTAATACTTCGAGTACGTCGCTAACTTCGCGACACATGCTAATGATGTAAGTCTGGCAGATATTTACACCAAACTCTTGTTGGAGCGATCGCACTACGCGGAAAGTTTCAATTACATCGTTAGTTTTTTCTGAGAATGGCAATTCTGCGGGAATTAACGGACGCCTGGTTTGCAATTCCCCCACCAGCCAAGCTACTCTTTGAGCTTCTGATAGTTCGTGGTAAGATAAGGGCAATAATTGCAGGTATTCGAGAATCTCATTCAGTGCATCAGCATGACGGGATGATTCTTGCCGGATATCTAATTGCGTTAAGTCAAAGCCAAAAATTTCGACTTGACAAATCAGATTATCTAGTTCCCGACAATTTAAACCTGTTTCTGTCAGGTTGTGTTGAATCAATCGCAACTCAGCTAAAAATTCTTCACCCGAACGATACATTGGGGCGTCTTCATTTTGAGGCGTTTCCCGTTTATATAAAGCTATATTGCGATCGCGTGCATTTTCCAGCCTTTTATGTACATAAGAAAGCTTCAGCCGATACGGTTCTTGTCGATAACGCAGCGCTAGGGCATCATATATTTCGCTTAACTGCGATTGATCCAATTCTAGAGATTCCAGCAAATCTGGTAAAACATCACTCCAGTGCATCGACACACTCAATAATTCAATCAGCTGCTTGACTGACTGAATATATTTTTCTACCACCATTTTCCGTTGATAGCAAGCTGTTTGCCAGGTAGTTTCTGGTGTTACTGATGGGTTTCCATCTCGATCTGAACCTACCCAAGAACCAAACCTGCAAAAGTTTTTGCTAGGTGGTTCTAGCCAAGGAAAGGTGTTAGCTAGAGCGTATTTGAACCGTTTATACAGTAAAGGAATGCCATCAAATAACACTTCTTGGAAGTAATGCAGCGTGTACTCTACTTCATCGAGTACACTTGGTTTGAACTGATGCAGTTCGTCAGTGCGCCACCACAAGCGAATTTCTTCTAACAATTGTTCGCGTAAATCTGCTGCTTCCCAAGGATATCCTCCGCCAGTATTTCCAACGCGGTTTTCTACTGCATCGAGTTGTTGCAATAGTTTCACCACTTGTCGCTGTTTATCGCGGATCGTATGACGGACAATTTCTGTCGGGTGCGCTGTAAAGACTAAACGCACATCCAACTGAGAAATCAAGCGTTGAATTTGCTGTGGTGGTACATTTAGTTTGAATAATAAAGGAAATAACGCGGCAAAAGTTCCTTTTTGTTTGTCGTTGGCAGATACACGCCAGCTTTTTGCTAGCATATCCGCTCCCAATCCGCTGTTTAGGGGTATATCGTTTTCTCCGTGATTGGATGAAGAAGTGATGTTTGGTAGATTTTCCGCTTCTGTCGAATCGTTTTCTACTTCATAGCGAGTTAATTGCTGCCGTTGTTCGTAGTCTTGTTCGATAATATTGATGAGCTGGAAATATAAAGCGAAGGCACGAGCTGCGCGGATGGCTTCGTTAATATTTAATTGTTCAATCAAATTGAAGACTTCGGAAGCTTGATCGTTTCTGGCTTGTCCTTCTGGGGAACACAGATCCCGTAGCTGCCGCAATAAATCTACCATCTTTTGACCACATTCTTGCCGCAGAACCGACTCCCACAATTCTTCGACTACTTGGAGACGATGGCGCAAAAATAATTCTGAAGCGGGGTAGATATTGTCAGCCTGAGCTAAAGAGTATAAAACTGAACTCATATCTTCTGTTTTAGTAGAGCCGATTACTGTTGACAATTCTTGGTTTGTGAAGCAGCGCGATCGCGCTAACTTCAATCTCCGAAATTTCCGACTATAATTTTTAACTTCGGCTTAATTCGTCTTCATTTGGGAAGTTGAGGATGGGTAGGCTGGCGCCCCGAAAAATTTCTTCACTGGCTTGTCCCATAGCGCATAGGGCAGACTGGGTTGCTTTATGTGTTAGAAGCAGCAGTAGTATAGACGCTGTACCTGTTTGCGTCATTAAAGACTGGGGAATAGTAATTAAACCCAGATTTAATCGGGAGTTGACTGAGTGCTCCATAAAAGGCATCCGTTAGAGGTGATTATTGAAGGAATAATTGAAACAAACGTAAAATTTACGCTATCGCGTCGCTGGCAACTTCACAAAACTCTCATTGTTTATTATGCAAGGTTATAGGGTAACAAAAGTGTTAAAAAAAAACTTAAAACTGTGATAAATCTATGGTTCTAGTTTACAAGGCATTGGGGATTAGGGATTGGGGACGCTCTTGAGCTTAAAAAGAATTATCACCCAATACCCAATCAAGACCCAGTACCCAATACCCAATACCCAGTCCCCTAAACTCTACTTTCCATGAAAACAGTATCATTAGAACGTCAGAAATCCTTAGCGCAGTGGGTCAGCCAAGCAACAGGTATCAACACTTTCGGGGTGAAAGTCCACTTGCGAGGAAACGACTTACACATTCTTTGTGAAGGTCGAGATTGTCCTCAACGTTGGCAAACTCTGTCGGACTTGCTGCAAGCGTTACAGCAAACCGACTTAGAAGTGTTGACAAAAAAGCAGGAACCTGCTATTTACCAAGTATTTGTTTATGGTCGCACAAAAGGAGAAAAGCGACCGGAATGGTGTCATCGAGTTTATTTGAATCAACTCGACACACATTTAGAACAGGTAAATCAAGCCTTGATTAGAGATGGGGCAAAATCCAGCATCAAACCTGGTGGGGCGATGATTGTCTCTAATGAAAGTTTGGCACGCCAAGGACACCCAGACGCGATCGCTCGTTATCTGAGCGAAACGTTGAGTACTTTGGGAGTGTCAGTTGAAGTTAAGGTTAAGAACCAACAGCCAGAAGACAAGGGTTCTTTAGAAGATAATCGTCTCTGGATATTTTGCCAGTCGAGTTACAGTCCCGATCCATCTTTAATCGCCGAACCTGTAGCTCAAAAACTACGGGATTTGAAACTAAAAGGCTATCAAGACGCTGTTATCGCTTTGCAAGTTGTTGGCGAAAGTAAGCCGGAATGGTTGCTGCGAATAGATTTAACACCTCCTGAGGTCATGCTCAAAGAATGGGCACGTTGGGGAGATATACAAGCGATCGCTCTTCTTGTCAGTGCAGCTTTATCGGAATTAAAAGTTACCGTGCAAGCTTCTTTGAAAGAATCGACGCTACATGTATTTTGCACCTCAACTGCCGACTCACCAACAATCCCAGATAAAACAGCGTGCTGGAACGCAATTGTATCTCAGTTAGAAGCGATCGCTCCTCAAGGAATTCTCGCTGCCACCGTCTACGGGCAAAAAACCACCGAACAGCAACCAGATTGGATTGATTGGCTCAATTTACCTGCTTCTGTTCATCCTGCCCTTGAAGCATCAGCTTTGGAGTTGGCAAGTTCTGGTGATGAGCCGGCGATTCATTTTTTAATCGAGCGTTTACTTAATCCTGACTTAAATTTACGTTTAAAAACAGGTGGTGTTCGCGTACTTTTGTTAAGAAAAGGTGGCTTGCTACACGTTATGTGTGATGCACCTATTTGTCCACCCAGAAAAAAAGTTGCCCCCAAAGTTACTCAGTGCGTCCGCCAGTTAAAAATACCTAATATAATCGGAGTCAGGGTGTACGGTCGGCGTGCTGGCAATAAAGAACCTTTTTGGAATTATGGCGTAGATTTTGAGGAACGCCAACGTTTAGTACCAGAAGCTACCCCAGAATTTGCAGCCACTTCTGCCTACGTTAACGAGCTTTTACCTTCCCAGAGTAATGAGCCAATTTTGCGTCTTGATTTAACAACCCAGGAAGTTCACAATTTTGTCACCGAAGTGGTTCGAGATTGGGGTGCAACCGCGAGAAAAGGTCTTTTGGCAACACAGCTATTCATAGAAAAAGATTCAACCGAGCTAAATGCTGATTACCAAGGGTTAAAAACCGCTTTGGTTTGGGGAACGTTGGGATTATTGCTGACTTTGCAAACCGATTGGATATTAGGTCAAATTGTTGCTCTGACTACGCAGACACCAAAAGTTGCTAGCATCGCACCAAAATCATCTTCTGTAAATGAAGATGAAAATGAAGGTAAGAGAACTGCCTTTTTTGCCGATAGTTCAGGGAAAAAATCTTCAAACCGAAGTTCTGTATTCAACGCTTCTGAATTTACAAAAAATGATAATACACCGCCGAGAGCCAAAGCAAGCGCAACGGCGATTTTATTAGCAGCGCGATCGCAAATGCCCAGTTTCAACGCAAGACAATTAGATGAACAACTGGCATTGTATAAACAGCGTCTAGCTAAAACTGGTAGTCCGCCAAATGTTTTAATTATTGGTTCCTCCCGCGCTTTGAGGGGAATAGACCCGGCAGCACTTTCCAAAGCTTTGGCTACTCAGGGTTATCCGAATATAGATGTGTTTAATTTTGGTATAAATGGAGCCACTGCTCAAGTAGTAGATTTTATCCTTCGTCGAGTTTTAGAGCCATCCGAATTACCGAAAATTATTATATGGGCAGATGGTTCCCGTGCTTTTAACAGCGGTCGAAATGATCTAACCTTTCAAGCGATCGCAGCATCAGCCGGTTATCAACAAGCAATTCAGAAAGTATTAGCTAGTACTACGGATGATGTTCCATCCGCAACTAAAGAACAACAAAAAACAAAAGCCCAAAATCAAGAACAAAACAGCTATCATGCTGTTAATCAATCTTTAAATCAAGCTTTAGCCGGTTTTTCTGCTACTTACCAACAACGCGATCAATTCAAAGCTTTATTGAACAAAAAATTCAAATCTTTGCCCATAATTAGCAGTTCTCAACCCGCTGCATCAGATGTACAAACAACAAGTGACAACCCGGAAGAAGATTCTCAGCAAACAGTTGATTTTGATGGATTTTTACCTTTATCTATCCGCTTTAATCCCACCAAATACTATCAAAAACATCCCCAAGTTTCCGGAAATTACGACAACGATTACAAATCATTTCAAGTAGCAGGTGAACAAGATGCCGCCTTCCAAGCAGTGCTAGAGTTTACTCAAGCTCAAAAAATTTCCATAATCTTTGTCAACATGCCTTTGACAGCAAATTATCTAGACCCAGTACGCAAAAAATACGAACAAGAATTTCAACAGTACATGACGCGTCAAGTAGCCAATTCTAGCTTTATTTATCGAGATTTAAGCCAACTATTTCCCCAAGCAAGTCAAAACTTTTCTGACCCCAGCCATCTTAACCGCTTTGGAGCATACGAAGTCTCGAAAAAGCTGGCAAACGATCCGATGATTCCCTGGACGACAAAGTAGATAAGTTATTAGTTGTTATGAGGATATTTATAATAACAATTAACCACTACTGATACTTTATTCATGATGATAAATTCTGAACTAAATGAGCTTTATATCGATTTTTTACGGGTTATTCTTACTAAGTGTGCTGGGGATTTATTGGTCTTTAGCACAGGAAAAATTGCGGCTATGGACATTGTTGATTGCTAGCCTGGTGTTTTACGCATCTTTACAAGCTCAATATATACCGCTACTATTAGCACTAGTTTTTATTAACTTTCGTATCGGTTTGGCGTTAGGAGAAAACACTTCACCAGGAGAACATACTCTCGATTTTCGCATTTCTAACGAAGAGTGGCAGTTTGCTCAAGCAGATTGGAATCGTCACCGTTTAAAGATTTTGTGGCTGGGTGTAATTTTAAATGTTTTGCTGCTATTAGGTTTCAAATATTTGCAACCTTTATTTAAGTTTTTTTTCCAGCTACCTCCATCAACTGACTCTTTTAAAGTGATTGCACCATTGGGTATTTCATTTTTTACCTTTGAGTGCATTGCATATTTAATTGATATTTATCGCGGTGCGCCGGCTACTGGGGAATTTATCAAGTTTGCTACCTACAAATTTTTCTTTGCCAAATTGATTTCTGGTCCGATTACTCGCTTTCACAAACTAGAAAATCAATTCAGCTTACTGAAATTTCCCACCCATGATACTGTCGCAGAGGGATTATGGTTAATTGCTAGAGGTGCTGTCAAAAAAGCTATTTTTGCAGACCACTTGGGGATTTTTGTAGATTTATGTTTTGGTAATTTGCAAAGGGCAGGTACTACTGATTTATGGTTAGCTATATTTGCCTACGGTTTGCAATTGTATTTAGATTTTAACGGTTACGTAGACATTGCCCGTGGTAGTGCTTTGCTTTTCGGCTTGGTTTTGCCAGAAAATTTTGATTTTCCCTACTTCAGTACTAATATTGCTGATTTTTGGCGACGATGGCACATGACGCTAGGTGATTGGTTGCGTAACTATATATATTTTCCCTTGGGTGGTTCCCGTCGCGGTTTCGATCGCACCTGCTTGAATTTACTTATTGTGATGTTAATTGCTGGCATTTGGCATGGTGCAGCTTTGGGTTATGTAGTTTGGGGTATTTATCACGGTTTAGCTTTGGTGGTTCATCGACTGACTGATGCAATTAGCGATCGCTTTGAAAATCTCGAACACTTCTGGCAAAATCCCATAGGTATAGTATTAGCTTGGCTGCTAACTCAAATAATGGTTTTCACCTCTTGGATCTGGTTCCGCTTACCCAACCTCCAAGACTCTTCTTTAGTAATTGAGCACCTTTGGGGTCATTCCGCAGACACGCAGTTTGTCGAAAAAGTTTATGTAGAAGCTTTGAATCTCAGCCAATCCCAACTCGCTTGGGTGCTAACGATTTTAGCCGCGCTTATGGCTATAGTATATGCCTTTAACCGCAACTTAAAGTTACAGTTTCATTGGCCCGTCAAGCTTTTCTTCGTGCCACTATGTCTCTACGCAGTTTGGTTATTGGCTCCTGAAGGCAGCTTGCCCTATATTTACTTTGATTTCTAGCATCCGCTAGCTTCAGTTCTCAACTACCTCAAAGGGTGCATAAGACCATCTTGCGTATAAAACATAAGTATAAGTTATTAAAAGTAGAAAAATTATAAATAGATATAAATGCCACAATTCCTTAAAAACATGTAAAGTATTAATACAGGCAAAAAACAAATTTGCCTCATACATTGTTCAAAATTCACAGCAATCATAAAAAAATGACCACAACCTTACAACGTCGCGAAAGCGCCAGCGTATGGGAACGGTTCTGTACCTGGATCACCAGCACAGAAAACCGCCTATACATCGGTTGGTTCGGCGT
>CASBQC010000149.1 GCA_949127805.1 Nostocales cyanobacterium PMM_0081 | reverse complement strand
CTACGAACACTGACTCAAATATTCAGTGGTATACAATCAGTGGTGGGTACTACGAACTAGAAGTGAAATTATGAATTATTAATTATAAATTATGAATTATTTTGACCCCAGTTCAAATAAGCATCATGACAGGGGTTTACAACGAGTACTCGATCGCCTTTGTCAAACAATTGAGCGGGATACGTTAGTTCGACAAACAACGAACCAACTTAGAGAGTTACTTCAGGTTGATCGGGTGGTTTTGTATTATTTTTATGGAAAGTGGTCCGGACAAGTAACGTTTGAATCTTTAAGCGATCGCTCATTATCAATTTTCGGCTCAACCGGACCTGATGATTGTTTTAACAATGAGTATGCGGATATGTATAAAGATGGAAGAGTAAGAGCGATCGCTGATATAGAATTAGAACCAATCCAGCCTTGTCACCGAGATTTTCTTCGCAATTTACAAGTTCGCGCTAACCTAGTTGTACCAGTTTTGATTCCTAGAGGTTTATGGGGATTGCTAATAGCTCATCACTGTCAAGCACCTCGCTCTTGGTTGGCATCAGATATTGAACTGATGCAACAAAAAGCACAAACTCTCGCCACAGCTTCTTGTATTTTAGAAAGTTAAATAGGAATTAAAGAAAGTCTATTTTTTTGCTTATTAACAGTAATAAAAACACCCCAACCCTCGTAGAGACGTTCCGCCGGAACGTCTTTACAATATGTGTGATTTAGCATAGATTATATTTAGACATTTATAAATGTAGTAAGCACAAAGCGTGCTGAAAATTCTTGATATGAGCGGTTTACCGCTCACTACGAATCAAAACATTATTTTACGTGTAATTTACCACACTTAGTTCGTAAAAAACGCGAAAAGAAAAACATGTTAAATTAGTTTACAAGTTTTTGTTTTGCGCTATTGGGGTAAGATTGATTTGCGATCGCACGCATACAGGGAGCAAAGCCATGAAATTTGGTTACACAGTTATTTGGGTAGACGACGTAGTTAAAACCGTCGAGTTTTATGAAAAAGCCTTTGGTTTAGTTCGTCGCACTCTTGAGGATAAGGGCAACTTTATCTGGGCAGAATTAGAAACCGGTAGCACCACCCTTGCTTTTTCCTCAAGCAACGAAGCGCAGAAGTTATTTCCCGGTGGCTGTCATCCCAACAACTCCGCACAACCTCCAGCTTCAATTCAACTATCATTCGTCACTCCCGACGTTGGAACCGCTTACATGAAAGCAATTGGCGCCGGCGCAAAAGGATTAGATGTACCCAAAACTCAGCATGGAGGACACACAATCGCTCGTGTGCGCGATCCAAATGGTGTGCTTGTATCTTTGGTTAATGGATAGTTGTTAGTTGTTAGTGGATAGTTGTTAGTGGATAGTTGTTAGTGGATAGTTGTTATTAGAACAACCATCAACCATCAACCATCAACTAACTAATGACTAATGACTAATGACTAATGACTAATTTGAATTCTCGCTTCCGGGGTAACTTTTGCTACCTGATTTTTAGCACGCGGTTTACCGATAGTCAGAGCGTAGTTCAGCGCTAACAACCTTAGCCACAGTGCCGGATTTTGGGTTTCTAGCCAAGGCTGGATTCGCTTGAGGAAGCGGGGAAACCATCGAATCAGTAAAGCGCTATTTAGGGTGTAACGACCAAAGTTAAAATAGTTACCCAACCAGCGCATTAAGTCCCTTGGTCCTGCAAGTTGCCAAATCCACAGCAACAATGCGGGATTTGTGCGAGCTGCTTTTAGTGCTAAACGGTTAAAGGTGAACCAATCGCATCTATCTTTAATGAAATTATCTGCCACTTCTAGGGGTTCGTCTGCTAATAACCCAAAGAACGTATTGAGCATCGAGTTAATGCGTTGCGGTGGTAAAAATTTCCCTGTGGGAACCATCATTCCTTTGGAAAATAACCAAGTTACGGAAACATTACTTTGGTAAGCGCTAATTTGCTTCAGGTGTCGGAAACTGAGCAAATCATGCTTGAGAGCGGTGTCTAGAAGTGTTGTTAAGCGTTCTAAGTTGCGAACTAGAGAACCAAAGCCGGTAAATACCAGAGGAGATTGAAGAGACGCGGCGTCACCGATCGCTAGTAATCGATCAAAGGCAATTTTGCGATCGCCATTCCCAATACTAAAATATCCCGGTATATATCCAAATGTCGGCTTTTTCCACACAAGCTTATCCATATCGCAGCGTCGATACTCCGGCAAAATCGTGAAAAAGTCCTCGTACATTTCCAGCAGCGAACCGGGATTTTGCCGATTTACTTCGTGGTAGTGAAATAGATAAATCGTTAGTTCTTCACCTGCACCGGGAAATAACTCCCAAATTAGCTGCCTTCCCCGCGAAATATCCCCGTGGCTGTTGAGAACGTCGCCATACTGCGAATCCCACACTCCAGGCTCAAATCCACCTTCAATTACAGCTCCCACCGTTGGACAAACACTGTCAAAAGCCCGACCCCCATTTAATTGCCAAGCGATCGGTGAAGCAGTTCCCATTGCATCCACCAGCACTCGTCCACTTACTTGCTTCTCAGTTTGAGTGGGTAAATGCTTGACATTAATTAATACTTGTGTATTACTAATATCTGCACGGATAAACTCTGTCTCATCCCAGATTTCACCGCCAGCGGCTCGTAATTTTTGTCCACATAGTTGCAGCCATTTATCGGAATCCAAGGCTACATTTAGTACTGTGGGAGTGTGGAGTATAGGCGATCGCAATTTGGGAGGATTATTACCATCAAAAAACTTATTAAATCCATCTTTGTACTCCCGTGCAATGATGGATTCCACCTCAGCAGGAGTCACCAAACCCAAATTAATCAAGCTTTGAATTTCATCACGGGAAATATTCCATTCCCGATTCATCCTTCCAAAAGGCAATCTCTCCACTAACAGCACCTTATACCCCAATTGCGCCATCACCGCCGCATGAATCGCGCCTAAAGCACCGCCGATGTAGATTAAATCGTAGGTGGGAGAGGAGGAGGGGGAGAGG
>CASBQC010000148.1 GCA_949127805.1 Nostocales cyanobacterium PMM_0081 | reverse complement strand
CCACGCTTCCTCCACTCCTCCATTCCCCCACTCCTCCATTCCCCCACTCCTCCACTCCCACCTTAAGTTTGATTATGCGTAGTTCCAAAATATTAGCCGTGCCTTTAAACTATGAAGGAGTTTACCCTTGCCCTGTCTGTCGTGTTGGTAAGATTCGCGACATGCCTTTAATGGAGGCTATGGGTTGTGACTTCTGTCATGAGATTTTTACTGTCAATCTAGAACAACAGCGACTGAAGATGCTTTCTCGTCAACCACCTCTGATTTGGCGTTGGAATGGCTTTAATTGGACAGAAACTCAGTTGGAAGGTGTGGAATTGGGTTGGGGTTATGCCTTAGGAGCCGCTGCTTTTGTGCTTTTTCCGACTATTATCATCGGCATAGTCGCTTACAATTTTCCTTTAGATCCACATGCTCCGGTTACTTGGTTGCCTTCTATCTGGACTTGCTTAACCTTTTTGGTGCATTTATCAATTATTGTTTGGCTGTTGATTGAGATTTATCAAATTCCTCTTAGCGCGTATTGGAGAGGTATTGGCAGATGGAGAGAAGTCCGATCTTCGGTTACGATCGCTGGGAACTTTCAAGGAAATGGCGTTATTAGAAATGGGGAATAGGAAATAGGGAATAGAAAATGGAAAATTATTCTCTGTCTGTACCAGTCGCTAGTATTAATTGTTATGCATCAAAGAAAATTATGTCACTCCCTCAGGTAGCATACAAGTATGGCGTAGTTGAGCAGAAGACTACTACCGCTTATGTGAGGTCTCAAGAAGCGTCAAGTTGCTATAAATCTCACGGATGGCGGGAAAAAATCGCGGAATATAGCTGAAGCTGCCCAACAAAACAAAAATTTGCGCTCAAATTAAGCAGATAAAGGGTTGCATCAGTTGACCATTAACTTGATTTTCCACCAAAACGTCTTATGAGCGAGCTGGAGCGGTACTATAGAGTCTTGGAATTAGAACCCGGAGCAACACTGGAGGAAGTAAACCAAGCTTACAAAGATTTGGTTTTTGTGTGGCATCCCGATCGCATTCCTTTAGATAATCTCCGCTTGCAGCAAAAAGCACAAGATAAGCTCAAAGCAATTAATGAAGCTCGTGATAAATTGCGCTCTTTTAAGGCAAAGTATCAAGTTTCACACAATTCATCGACTCCTCAACAAAAAAAACCTGACGTACCAACTCAGGAACCACCAAAGAAAAGCTCAGACTTGAGTGGCAAAGACTACAGTCGGGCAAATTTGAGCAACAAAGATTTATCTGGCAGAAATTTGAGTTACTCTAACTTGAATGGCGCTAATCTCAGTGATACTTTTATGCACAAAGTTAATCTCAGAGGCGCCGATTTGTCGGAAGCAAATTTGTTTAGGGCAAATTTACTTTTAGCCGATCTTCGAGAAGCCAATTTGCGCTCTGCGAACTTAATCGGAGCGGATCTTAGTGGAGCAGATTTGCGAGGAGCGGACTTGACAGGAGCGCGAGTTCGTTCTGGCGATCGCTTGCTTGTAAAACTAATTGGTGCTAATTTAACTGGAGCAATTATGCCTGATGGCACAATTTTTGCCTAATTAACATCATGATTATCACATTTGCACGTTTATATTGATACAACGAGCTAATTCTCAACAACCGCATAAAAACAGGTATTACAATTCTTCGCGACTACGGAAAATTACCGCTCAAATTTCCCTACTAGCTAGTAGTCATAATAACTAAATAGACACACATTTTCCTAGTCCTGACTTCAGTCCTCACTACTAACAAGCGCGTTTATTTAAGTTCATCTCAACAAATTTACTATCGTCTTAGTTCCAAACTATACTAATATGCCTTAGGGCATAAAAAGCGATTATTTTTTTCAAAGAGTGTAAGTTCTATTATCTTCATGACCTGCAATATGAGAAACTTGGCAATATTACCTAAAAACCAAATTTAATATGAGCAACACAATTTCTGATATTGCAGTCAAAACCATCAACGGTGAGGATAAGCAACTAAACGAGTACGCTGGTCAGGTACTCCTAATTGTCAATGTCGCTTCTGTGTGCGGTTACACCCCCCAATACGAAGGATTAGAAAAGTTGAACCAAATGTATCGAGATGCGGGGTTACGTATCCTCGCATTCCCCTGTAACGATTTTGGTGAGCAGGAACCAGGAAGCAATGAAGAAATTGTCCAATTCTGCACAAGCAACTATGGTGTTACTTTTGAGTTATTTGATAAAGTTCATGCTAAAGGTTCGCAGCAACACCCACTTTATGCACGACTCACTAATGCTGTAGAGCCAACCGGACCGATTTCTTGGAACTTTGAAAAATTTTTAGTCAACAAGCAAGGTGAGGTAATAGCTCGATTTAAGAGTAGTGTAAAGCCATATTCACCAGATTTAATCGCCACTCTAGAAGGAGAGTTAGCAAAATAGAAGTTTGTTAGTGGATGGTGGATAGTGGATGGTGGGAAAGATTAAAAAGGATGAAGGATAAAAGATGTTCGCGCAGGCAGCGTCTCCCCCTGGGAGAAGGATGTTTCTGAGAAAGAATTTGAACTTTCTTTTTTGTTAGAAAGCCCAAATAAAAACCTATCTTTGAGACGTATTTCTTAAACCCCATAGTATTTATTT
>CASBQC010000147.1 GCA_949127805.1 Nostocales cyanobacterium PMM_0081 | reverse complement strand
GGAAAGAAGAATTATTCTCCTTGTCTGGTTGTCCCCTTGTCCCCTTGTCTTCTTGTCTCCCACACCACGCTTCCCCCACACCACGCTTCCCCCACTCCTCATTTTGAGACTTCGCTCTTTTCCGGTTCTTCTGATAATTCTGGTGTAGTGCGCTTAGAAAACCCCCAAGCGAAAATGAGGGCGATCGCACCAATCATCGCCCATTCTGGCGGAACAAAGCTATCATTGACGACTTTCAAGAGTAAGCGCAAGCCCACCAACGCTACAGTGATATAGCCTGCGTCTTCTAAATAGACATATTCATCCAACCATTTGATAAAGAAACCCGCCATATATCGCAGGGTGATAATACCAACAGTTGCCCCTGTGAGTACTAACCATTTTTCTTGAGAAACTGCGATCGCGGTTGTCACACTATCCAAAGAAAATGCTAAATCAGTGAAAGCAATCACGGGAATCGCTTGCAATAGTGAGTTAAAGCGGGGACCGTGATGCTGGTTATCCTCGCCTTCTTCTGAGGTAAAATGTTGGAATACTAGCCACAGCAGGTAAACAGCACCCAATACGTTAAATTGCCAATATTGTTGCACCCAGGTTGCGGTGAGAATTAGGGTGATGCGTAGCACATAGGCAACGACTAAGCCGAAATTGAGGGCTTTACGTTCGAGTTCTTTGTCTTCGAGTCCTTGAGCGATCGCAGCGAGGGCGATCGCGTTGTCAGCAGATAGTACAGCCTCTAGTAAAATTAGAACGAGCAAGACTAGAGGTGCTTCGACGCTGAAGTGAAAGTGAAGATAGTCAAAAATTTGGTCTAACATTCAGATTTTTTTTGGAACCGCACCTTGAAAAAGTCAGTATAAGGGTAAGTGTAAATTGAAAATAGGGATTAATTTCCCTGTTTAATACAGCTTAACAGGCAAGCGGGTGATTTCTGTTTACGCGCTATGCGTATCTGTGACGGCACAATAAAAAATTTTTGCGTATTGTGAAGGTAAGGCGATCGCATAAAATCCCACATCTCTAATTATGATGCGATCGCCTGCTGACTTTGTTCCATCTTACCCTAGCCCTTAATTTCAGTTGATTGCATTGGTTTTTGAGGTTGTTTGAGAGGTGTTGAAATTATCTTTCGTCCACTCTGGGCTTGTCGCTTTTGCCAATCAGCAAACATAGCTTCCAAATCATAATTAAATGCTTTAGCGTGTTCTTCACGAATTCGATGGATTTCTTCTACAATTTCGTCTTTCCACATGAAATTACAATCCTAAAAGTTCATACGGTGTGCAAATTATTGGTAGCTCATACCCAAACTCAGTGCTAATTTTTGAAAGCTTTTTTTGAATCTGAGCATTGGCGATGTGCTTACAGTTCCACGTTAGCAAATAATCCAGTCCGTAAACTGTTGCTATTGCGATATGGGTGGCATCATCAGATGCTTTTGGTGGAAGATTACTTTTAAGCAAAAATTGAATTGCCAGATTTTTAACATCTTGATTAAGTTCAAGTAAGGGGATATTTTGGATTAAGTCAAGGCGTTTAATAGCTATTTCCGCGTCACCTTTAGCTACTTCGTCTAGAACAACCTGGGAGATATAAAGTGCAAAGTCATTTCGGCGAGATTCCCACCAATCTCTTGTAATCTCAATATTAGCGGCAATAATCAAGTTTTTAGTTGCTCTGGCGGTGAGATACCCTAAAATGCTGGTATCTATATAGGCACTTTCTGACATTTATCTGCGTCTATTTGTCTTCTTATTTTAACCCAAGTAGTTTCTGCTGTTAATTTTTAGAGACTCCCAAAAATCAACCTCTAAAACTAGCGATCGCACAAAATCCCACATCTCTAATTACCATGCGATCGCTTCTGCCATACAATTATTCAGAAACCGTTTTTTTCACAGTAGGCTTCAGCTTCTTTTTCTAGGCTTACAATGTCACTTTGCCAGCGATCAAGCTTTTGTTCACGTTGTCGCAATTTATCTGCTGTCGGAGTTCTGTAAGGATCAGTACCTGGATTCATTTGAATCCTCTTTTGCTGAAGCCATTGTCGGCAAAAGAACTGCCAAAGGAATACATGGTCGTGCTTTTCACCACCTAAGTCATAGTTTTTTATTCTGTAAAGAAGTATTTTTAATATTTTTTTGATTGAAATCGTCACTGCGAAATTGAAAGCGAAAAACTACCTTGCGATCGCCTGGATTATCGCGAGTCTTATCAGCTTCTATTTCTCCACGACCAGCGGCTAATATTTTTTGGCTTAAAGGCGCTTTTGTGGTAAAATTCATGTCAGAGAAAATGAATTTAGCAACTGATGAAGACCGCAACAAGCTAAGTTGTAAGTTGGCTTGGTAGTCTCCTTCAGAACTAGTGTTACCCTCTATAACTACGCGGCTAATTTCTTTCTCAAATTCGGGTTTGGAGAAAATCACCCCGCTGTAAACGGGAATAAAGCTACGAAGAAAAGCTTTGCCTCCGGGTTTCAGTTCGGTACTTCCTTTGGCAAACAAAATTGATTCTTGGATACTTACATCTCCTGTTTCGGGGCTAACTTTGACATTAATGTTATTGCTTTTCATTTGTCCCACAACATTGCCAATTACTACTCGTTTTGGTGCATCTTTTTCTGCTAACTGAAGTAGCGCAGTGATAAAAAGTAGCATAAAAAACATCAGCAAACCTGACATCAAATCGCCAATATATAAATAGATACTAGAATCATCATCCTCAGCAATTTCCGATTCAAAAAAATCGGCTTTGG
Organism: Nostocales cyanobacterium PMM_0081; assembly: GCA_949127805.1. GTDB lineage: Bacteria > Cyanobacteriota > Cyanobacteriia > Cyanobacteriales > Nostocaceae > Hassallia. Next base: position 8,471 of record CASBQC010000147.1, on the reverse strand, counting down.
TGAAATCATTCATGATGATTTCTTCCATTTGCTTGTGCGAGAATGTGGATAATTCCAGTGCGAGTAGCTTGAAGCATTTGCTTTTCTACTTCTGCTCGTCTTTGCAGCGCTGTTTCCAGTTCTTCTCTAATTCCTCGAAATGTATCAGCCGCATTTTCTGCACTTGCTTCAAAAGCACTTTGTTGAGCTGTCATTCCTTGAATACTTTGCTCGATAGCTCGATTAATATCGTGAGCAGTTTGTTCTAAAACGCCTTTTGTATCTGTTTGAAATTGATTCAAAGTTTGTTTGAGATTATTAGCAAAGTCTTGCAGGCTAACTAAAGTCTCTTTTTGAAAGTGTTGAATTGTGACGATGGAACTTGCCAAATTTTGGGAAATATTGCCTAGTTCGTTGTGCAAAGTTAGTACAGCATTAGAAGCATCCTTAGTTAACTTTGCACTTTCATCTAAGCGAGCAGCAATGGGTTCGAGTACCTGAATTCGCAAATCTTTAATAAGTTCTTCTAAAACTCTTTGTCCTTGATTTTGTTGAAGTTCTCTAAGCTTTTTCTGCTCTTGAAAGATAGCTTGCAGCGCTGGTAACATAATTGAGCGCATCTGCTGTCCTACAGCTTCACCAATAGCTTCACCACTCAAGTTTATCTGTGTAAACTTGTCTGCTACAAGGTTGAGAACTTGTGCTACTTCACGGTTAGCATTGTCTGCTGTCTCTAAAGTAGCGATCGCTTTCAATTTTCGTCTTAAATCATCACGTCGTTTCTGACGTAGCGAATCACATATAAACAAAATAAATGCTCCTAAACGTAGTAAGGGGTAGGCACTCTTAAAATCGAAGCTATGAGCGGTAAACCGCTCACTACGAATTAAAGATCCATTGTGAGTGCGATCGCTTCTTAATAAAAATCTAAATAGTTTCTGTCAAATTGCCCTTAAAATTGTTTTTAGTAACAATATTTATGACTATGCTGCAAGGCAAAGCCTCTATAATTACGTTCCCAGACTTAATCATACAGCCTGGGAACGTCAGCCTTTGTACGCACAACGTCCCAGGAAGGCAGCAGCTGCGGGTAACGAAATTCCAAATATTACAAAATATCTGCCAACTTTTGCAGCAGACTATTTGCTAAATTCAATAATTCCATATCATCTATTTCACGAGCATCATAATTATTTTCCCTACCAGCTAAGACATTTCTGACAGCATATAACCTGTCATTTTCTTCCCTAAGGTTTAGACATTCTTCTAAGTTGACTGCAATATCAAACAAAGAACGTTCTCCTAATATTTGCCTCACCCTCACAGCTACATCATCATTACTTACCAAAAATTCTTTAAGCGAGTCTAAAACCGATTCTTCTTCCCACCTTTCCAACCAATCTCCATGCACATCATCAACATAAAGATGGACAAAATCAACTCCATAATTTAGCCAATCCTGCTGCATGTTTCTGGCTGTAGCTAAAGCTTCCGAAAATCTATCCACTTGTTGGTTGCTGTTACTTTGTCGTTGGTTAGACATAAATTATGCTATAAGTTGATTATTATCTATGTTTAAAAAACATTAATATTTAACTCTTGACAATCTTAATGAAATTTTAAATACTTTCCGCCAGCAAGATAAGCACTGTTATATAGTGCCACATTAACTAATTGGTTGATAAAATTAACTTCTGCGGGATTGTAACTAAAAAACAGTCCTCTCTCTATTTGCCACAATACAAGTGTATTTTTCCAATATTGATACTTGTGGAGATTCAATTCTTCTGAGACGCTGGTAACTTGAATACAAAGTGGTTTCTGTTGACTGTTGCTGATAATTAAATCTGTTGCCATAGAAAGGTCGGCAATATAACGCTGCCAAAAACTTCCCTCTCGACGGACAATATCTTGAGCTATTAATTTAATAATATCATTATCAGCCTGATTAAACTCACCCGCCATTAATTTTTGTCGCCAAATACCAAACTTGGGGTCTGTTTCATTTAGCCATTTGGGAAACAGATACTGATACCAATATCTTTCTGTAGGTGTCATTTGCGCGAACTTTGCTTGTTGTTCTTCTTCAGTAGGTAAAGATTGAATCACCAACCAAACAGTAGAATCTGTAATCACTTCCAAGAGAAAAGCAACGACAAATGGTTTAGCTGTCAGCGAACCAACTTTGATATCTTTTACCCAACGATTAATTTCATCTAATCTTCTCGCTAAATTGGGGTCTAGCGATGAGGCTTCCTCAATGAGAGACTTTAGCTTCTCCTTAATCTCTTTTGCTTGCAAACGATGCACTACTTTCTGTAACAAAAGCTTATATTATAAATTTATACTGATTTGTTGCCAAAAAGATTTCCGTTTAAAAAAATATATCTTAACGTTCTTCATTAACTCCGCGTCCCTTTGCGCTTACCTTAGCGTTCCTTTGCGTTTTAAAAGTTTATATTAAACAAGAAAACCTATTCCTGACGACTGAAATTCGGGCAATTGGCAAATGGCTTTGAGAACTTGGAATAACTCGATTGCATCTGGAGATTCATTCAAGTTCAATAATGGCATTAACTGATAAGTTGGCGGTGTACTTTGTCTGAGATAAACATACTGATAACGCAGTCCATTTGTAATCAATCCCCATACAGATTGTTGCTGTTCTAAACTTTTATAAGCGTAGGTAAGCAGTTGTGGTAAACCTTGAAGTACGTCAGCTAAACTATTTTTCGTTTCAATTACCAAGACCCAAAAAGGCGGCATAGTAATTGCCTGAGCGTTGTTGATTGCTAAAATATCCATGCGTCCTTTAATATTTGTATCCTCATCTTCGATGGAAATAGCAATTACATCCTCCATCGTCAAGCGAATTAGCACATCATAAAATCCAGCCAATCGCATTAATGGGGCAAGAGTTAAAAATTTAACTAATCCTTCCGAAACTTTTCCCGCTGCTAGGTAACGTTTAAAGTCGTTCCTAATCCGCAATAAATCTTGCTGTTCAATCTCAGTCAGAGGTTGTAAAGTTAAGTAGTCTGTAAATGAGCCAATTGGCTGTTCTTGCAGCTTCAGCAAGCGATGAACGTCGTTTAAAGATAGGTTACTAGCTTCTACGGTGAGTGTCATAGGTGCTGATAGGGTTGATTTGTACTAATCTTATATTGTCGCAATTTCCACCCGCATTAGCTATCTAGATTGCATAAATTCATATCGAAAATTTATCAAGAAAACTCTGCGTCACTCTGCGTTTACCTCCGCGCTCCTCTGCGTTAAAATATGACTCTGGGCAGAAAATAATTTCATGAAACCCCGACGATTAAAATCGCGGCTACACAAACAAAGTCCGCCTGCGCGGACTAATCTGAAAATAGGGTTTCAAATTTAATCTGGCGAGATTAATAAATGAGTGCTAAGTACAGTATTTGTTTATTTTGTACCAAATTAAACTTAGCAACACCCTGCAATGCGATTGTGACTCGATACAATGCCAATGCAACCCGACACAATGCGATTGTCACCCGACGCAATGCCATTGTGACTCGACACAATGCGATTGTGACTCGACACAATGCGATTGTGACTCGATGCAATGCGATTGTGACTCGACACAATGCGATTGTCACCCGATACAATGGCAATGCAACTCGATGCAATGCCATTTTCCCTTATCTTTACGAAAATCAAAACACTTTTAGCAAATCTGCGTACAGAATAGTTTGCAGTAACAATATTAATTAGCGATCGCCTTATGTCTCAACCCACAATAGAATCAATCCTCCAAGAAAACCGTTTATTCCACCCACCAACTGAGTTTTCCCAAAATGCCCATATCAAAAGTTTAGAAGATTATCAGCGCCTCTATGACAAAGCTAAGGCAGATCCGCAAGCATTCTGGGCTGAACTAGCCGAAACAGAGTTGCACTGGTTCCAAAAATGGGACACGGTGCTAGATTGGCAACCACCTTTTGCAAAATGGTTCGTCGGTGGTAAGATTAATATTTCTTACAACTGTCTTGACAGACACCTCACCACTTGGCGCAAAAATAAAGCTGCACTGATTTGGGAAGGAGAACCAGGAGACTCACGCACCCTCACCTACGCGCAATTGCATCGAGAAGTTTGCCAGTTTGCAAATGTTCTCAAACAGTTGGGAGTACAAAAAGGCGATCGCGTTGGTATTTACATGCCAATGATACCCGAAGCCGCGATCGCAATGTTAGCTTGTGCGAGAATTGGCGCACCTCACACCGTCGTTTTTGGCGGTTTCAGTGCCGAAGCTTTACGCGATCGCCTCATCGATACTCAAGCTAAACTAGTAGTCACCGCTGATGGTGGTTTCAGAAAGGATGCGATCGTTCCTCTCAAAGAACAAGTAGACAAAGCTTTGGCTGATGGTGCTGTCCCCAGTGTAGAAAACGTCCTCGTTGTCAAGCGTACCGGACAAGAAATTTATATGCAGTTAGGGGGACGCGATCACTGGTGGCACGAATTACAAAAAGATGCCTCAGCCGATTGTCCCCCTGAACCGATGGACAGCGAAGATATGCTGTTTATTCTTTACACTTCTGGCAGCACTGGCAAACCGAAAGGCGTTGTGCATACAACTGGGGGTTATAACTTATATAGCCACATGACCACGAAATGGATTTTCGACTTGCAAGATACAGATGTATACTGGTGTACTGCTGACGTAGGTTGGATTACTGGACACAGTTACATTGTCTACGGTCCCCTTTCCAACGGTGCAACCAGCCTCATGTATGAAGGTGCGCCCCGTGCTTCAAATCCTGGCTGTACGTGGGAGATTATCGAAAAGCACGGTGTCAATGTTTTTTATACTGCACCTACGGCAATTCGTGCTTTTATCAAAATGGGCGAACATTTGCCCAATGCGCGAAATTTGTCTTCGCTACGTTTGTTGGGAACTGTTGGCGAACCGATTAATCCAGAAGCTTGGATGTGGTATCATAAGATAATAGGCGGGGAACGCTGCCCAATTGTTGATACCTGGTGGCAAACGGAAACAGGCGGTATTATGATTACGCCGTTGCCAGGAGCAATTCCCACTAAACCCGGTTCTGCAACTCTTCCCTTTCCGGGAATTATTGCCGATGTTGTAGATTTGGAAGGCAATTCTGTACCGAATAACGAAGGCGGTTATTTAGCGGTACTTCATCCTTGGCCCGGTATGATGCGGACAGTATACGGCGACCCAGAACGATTCCGCCGCACTTATTGGGAACACATCCCCCCCAAAGACGGGAATTATGTCTACTTTGCTGGCGATGGAGCGCGGCAAGATGAAGATGGGTATTTCTGGGTAATGGGACGAGTAGATGATGTGCTGAATGTGTCAGGGCATCGTTTGGGGACGATGGAGGTTGAATCGGCGTTGGTGTCTCATCCGGCAGTTGCTGAGGCTGCTGTGGTGGGGAAGCCGGATGAACTTAAAGGTGAGGAAATTGTTGCTTTTGTGACGTTGGAGGGCAGTTTTCAGCCGAGTGAGGAATTGAGTAAGGAGTTGAAGAAGCACGTTGTCAAAGAAATTGGTGCGATCGCTCGTCCGGGAGAAATTCGCTTTACTGATGCTTTGCCAAAGACGCGATCGGGTAAGATTATGCGGCGATTGCTGCGAAGTCTGGCTGCGGGGGAAGAGGTATCGGGGGATACTTCGACTTTAGAGGATCGCAGTGTGTTGGATAAGCTGCGAGAACAGGCTTAAGATAGTCTCACGCAAAGTCGCAAAGGCGCAAAGCAAAGAGTTGTTTGGACGTCTTTGCGTCTTGACGTGAGAAAGAGTTTTAAACTAATTTGTAGGTGTGACTTATGTACACAATAAATGCAGCGTGAAGATTGTACAAGAGGTATTACTAATTAATCGTGGTAGTTTTGAGGAGTCTCAAGAGTGGACTGTTATTCAAAATCAGATCCGCAATGCTATCGAATTAATTGTTTACCCACCTGGAGCATTAAATTTCACGATTAATCCTACATCGCATGGTAACGGTGTAAAGCCTATCAAAAATGCTTGTATGGTAGCTCTTAAAGAAAATTTTGGATGGCAACTTGAAACCAAAATTACATATGCAACTCGCTCTCCAGGACGAGTAGATGCTACTAAAAGATTAAATGGTGATTTATTTGCTCTGGAATGGGAAACTGGTAATATTTCATCAAGTCACCGTGCAGTTAACAAATTGGTTCTTGGACTGTTAAGAAAAGTATTTTTGGGGACAGCTTTAGTGCTTCCTAGCAGGAAGCTGTACCCTTATCTTACTGACAGAATTGGAAATTATGAAGAATTAGAACCTTATTTTGATGTCTGGCGGTCAGTTAACATAGATGAAGGATTTCTAGCTATATTTGTGGTTGAACATGATACGCTTGATAGTAGCGTGCCGCAAATAACAAAGGGTACAGATGGTCGTGCTTTAATATAGGAATTTATCAACGCTCTTCTCGCGTCTTCACCTACATATATGAAAACAAGTCTAGTTGTGTGGAATCTATTGATTGCTTTTTAACTTTTCTTTTTCCTCTCGCTGATTCCCATTCTTCCACATTTCCATTAGCTAAATCAGTTAGCCGTTTTACTGCTGGTTTTATGTCACCAATTTCTGTACCTAACCAATATCGATGCAGCTTTTCTGCGGCATAAAATGTAGTACCAGAACCTCCAAAAGGATCAATTATAATTTGTCCCGGATTAGATGCTATGGCAATTATACGCTCTAACATTATAGGGGCTAACTCATTAGCTCCCCTTTTCTTGTGCTGACGATGGCGTACTGGTGGAATATCACTCCACATTTCTTCAAGTTCAGTCCATACTTCCTCATTTTTATCAATTGTACAAGTATCTTCCCAGACTTCTTCCGGAGCGTCCCAAATATCCATTAAATTGATACCTTTAGGATTTAATTTTTTCCGGTGTCCTCCATAATCTCGAATTTCACCACCACAATGTCGGCAAACTTGAATTGGTGCATAAACTTTATTGAAAACTGTCGGTTCTCCTTTTGTATAGTAAAGTAATCCATAATGTGCGGGGGACATTCGCTTACCACGAGGAAAAGCTTTCGGCATTCTGCACGCAATCCAGTGGCGAAAAAGCATACCTTTTTCATTTAGATATGCACCATACTCAATGCACCATTTAGGTAAGTTAAAAACGAATAAACTAGCACCAGGTTTTAAGACGCGAATAGTTTCACTTAACCACTGTTTTGACCATATAAGATACTCATCATTTTTCATTTTATCGCTAACATCTTTACCGTAATCTTTGCCGAGGTTAAAAGGTGGATCGGCAAAGACAACATCTATACAGCCATCAGGAAGAGCATTTAAAAATTTGAGACAATCTCCTTGATAAAGAATTCCGTAATTGCTTTGATAAACCTCAATCAATTCTTGATTCTTGCTATTTAAAGTTGATTTTATATTTATAGGTAGCATTGAGCTTTTCTCTTGTTTACTAGTTGGGGTATGAATATTAGTAAACATCTTAATATATTACATCAACAATAGTCTTTTATTCTAAGTAGAAAAATAATGCAAGCAAATATCACATATGGTGATGGAGCGGGGCAGGATGAAGATGAGTATTTCTGGGTAATGGGATGAGTAGATGATGTGCTGAATATGTCAGAGCTAGATCGCAGAGTCGCAAATAATTTAAAGAGCGTCTTTGCATCTTGACGTGAGAATGCAAATTCATATTTTTAAGGGCGATCGCTTTCAAGTAAATTAAGCAATGAAGCATTTACAATCAAAGAGTGGAACCACAACCTAGAGAAATTAGGAACTACCGAACAGTAGACGAGAGAATTCCTTTTGAAGAATGGCTTGATTCTCTACGGGATAAAAGAGCCAGAGCTAAAATTAGAAATAGGCTTACACGAGTCGAATCAGGTAACTTAGGAGACTATCGCTCAGTAGGGGAAGGAGTTTTTGAACTGAGAATTGACTATGGTCCTGGCTACCGCGTTTATTTTGGGCAAATAGGGTCAACGATAATAGTTATACTCTCTGGTGGAGATAAAAGTACGCAAGAGCAAGACATTCTTACAGCTAGGGAATATTGGAGAGATTATGAAAGAAGTGAAAGCACCAAGAAGTAGCAGTTACCACGAATATCTGATTTCGTCTCTCAAAGATCCTCAAGAAGCTGCTGGTTATCTTGAAACTTTTCTGGAATTGGAAGAAGAAGGTCGTGAACCGGAATTGCTGCGATCGGCGTTAAAAAATGTGGTTGATGCGCGTTTACTGTCAGATAATCTTTCACAAGAAGCTAAACAGCACTATGAAGAGCTTGATAAGATGCTGTCAGAAACTGGTGGAACTGAAATTTACACTTTGATTGAGTTTTTGGATGCTCTTGGATATCGGATTGCGTTAGTAGCGAAAGATTAATGCGGTGGAGAGAATGCGATCGCTCACAACTCACATTTTACGAATTATTACATAGTCATAGAGCAATATAATTG
>CASBQC010000146.1 GCA_949127805.1 Nostocales cyanobacterium PMM_0081 | reverse complement strand
GGGGAGAGGGGGAGGAGGGGAAGGAAGAGGTTCTGATTTCAGTAAAGGTAACAAGCGATCCCAGTCAAAGCAAGTATCGCCTAAATCGGCAAGTCGTTCGATAATTGCATTAAGTTGGGGAAGTTCTGCTGTGGGAACTAAACCCAGATGGCGATCGGGAATGGTGATGTTATCTTCACGTCGCAAAACGCCGATAATTGGTAATTGTAGGGGTTCTAGGGAATCTTTGAGCAGAGATAAATGGCGATCGCTTCCCACCCGATTTAGTACTACTCCAGCAATTTTAAGCTGCGGATCGAAAGAGCAATAACCGTAAGCGATCGCTGCTACAGAACCAGACAATCGACTACAGTCAATCACCAATACTACAGGCAAATCCAGCAACCGCGCAATATGAGCAGTACTGGCAAAATCTGTCTTTGGGGGTTTGTCTTTTACAAATGACCAATGACCATTGACTAATGACGAAATTCCATCAAACAACCCCATTACCCCTTCTACAAGGGCAAAATCTACTTCTTCGATATGACGCGCAAAACATTCTTGAACGTAAGCTTCTGAAGTCAGCACGGGGTCTAAATTGCGACAAGCACGACCAGTCACATGCTGATGAAACATTGGGTCAATATAATCTGGACCCACTTTGAAAGATTGAATCAAAGAACCGCGACGGCACAAAGATGCTAAAAGGGTGAGCGTGACAGTTGTCTTACCCACCCCACTACGTTCACCGGCAATAACTAAAGGCATTGTTGGTTGTTAGTTGTTAGTTGTTAGTTGTTGGTTGTTAAAATTTACCACTAACCACTATCCACTAAAGAACGAAAATTAAATAATATGCTATTTCCTAGCTACCTCACCCCCTACCCCTCTCCTTAATAAGGAGAGGGGAGACAAAGCACAGCTTTGTCGGGGTGAGGTTTTGTATTTTATTTAATCCGCATTCCTAACCACCAACCACCAACAACCAACATTACTGATTACCCAATTTCAGAAACTTACCTATAACCGCAAGGCTTTCTTCAAAAAGTGCCTCATGACCCCAACGTTGCACCTGCTGACTTAGCAAAACTTCTGCCTTTTGTTCAGAAAGTGAAGTCACATGCTGAAATAAACCAGAAGATTGGGCACCACCTTGAGTTTCCATCCGCATACAGCCACCTGTTTCCGAACAGATAAGTGTACCGCAGTCAGCTTGGGGATTGGTCGAACTCAAGCGCAAAGCAATCAAGTCGCCGATAATTTCTCCTCCATCAGCCACCGGGACACCAGCTAACTCAGCTTGTACTTCGCGTTGGTCTTGTGTAAGAAAGTTAATTTTGCTTATTTGGTAGTCTCCACTTTCTTTTTCGTAAGAAACTGGACTCCATTCCAACCGACTTGCAAGCCAACCCAAAAACATTAACGCTTGTGCAGGATTGCCTTTTTCGTAATCAATTGTTACTCGGTCAATTTCCCGCAGAGAAGCGCGACGCAGAGGAGGATCGTAAGCTTCAGCAGTTAACTCTTGCCATGCTGAGAGACGACGCCAGTTCAAGTCAGCTAAAGGCACGCCGGTTTCTACCAACTCTTGCAAACTGAGCAAATCGCTTTCTGGCTCGTTAAAGTCGCAAGAATCGACGATAACATTATTGCATACTGCCGCCAGTCGCTTAAATAAACCATTGTTAGGATCTGGTGTAGCCTTCCACCAGAGAAACTTCGGTAAACCGCCAATCAACAATGCCGGAATCATCCCCCCGATTCGTTCCAAAGCCGCAGCAGTGCCAGTAAGGGTGATGTATTCGCAGCAGATAAGTGTACTTGAGGACTGCTTTTGAATCGGGCAGTAAGCTGAAACTTGAGCTTTTACTCCTTCATCTTCGCCAGCGATTGGACACAAAGCAATAATTCGGCAAGGGTTACGCAGGGCGATTTCGTCAGCGATTCTGGGGCTTTTTGCCTCTAAACCATAAGATGCGTCAGAACCATTTTCCCCTGTTGCCCCGTTGCCATGACGTTTAGCGACTTCTTCCCGCAATATGGCGAGAGTTTCTGGTGTTGCGGTTCCAGATTCTGGCAGGTTATGCGTTTTTTGAACTTCGCGTAGCGCTGCTTTCATCTGCGGTCCGAGAATTCCGTCAATGGGACCGTTGTAATATCCCGAAGCTGACAAAAGATATTGAGTTTCTTCCGGTTCGTACACCACTAAACTAAATGTCGTGGCACGAGTAGCCGCAGGAAGCGCACCGTTTGCATCGCCGATACCGTAACTTTGCCAAATTTGACTAAGTTCGGCTTCAACGTCTGAGAGCGAAATATCTTTCGGTGCTTGAAGTGAATAAATAGTAGGAGCTTGGGAAACCATAATAAATGAAGGATGAAGTGTAAAGGATGAAGTATGAACTAAAGAAGTGTAAAGGATGAAGGATGAAGTATGAACTAAAGAAGGATAAAGGATGAAAATATGATTCTTACTTTCTTACTTTCTTACTTTCATCCTTCATACTTCACACTTCATCCTTTTAGAGTCGGCGCCAGCGACGACCATCTTGATTAATCAAAAGTTCTGCTTCGGCTGGTTCCCAAGTACCAGCTTCGTATTTAGGAACCGTTGCTGGATCAGCCGGTGCATCCCAAACAGAAAGGGCTGGTGTGACAACTTGCCAAGCGGCTTCTACTTCGTCGGCGCGTGTGAATAATGTTTGGTCGCCCATCATACAATCGAGAAATAGGCGATCGTAAGCATCAGAAGTTGCTTCGATGCCAAAGGAACCATAACTAAAGTCCATATCAACCGAACGTGTGCGGAAATCTGCCCCAGGCATCTTGACTTCAAAACGTAAGGAAATTCCTTCATTTGGCTGAATCCGCATCGTCAAAATGTTGGCATTCATTTGTTGCGCGGCAGATTGAAACATCCGAGAAGGAACTTCGCGGAAGTGGATGGAAATTTCACTAACTTTTTTCGGCATCCGCTTACCTGTACGCAAGTAGAAAGGAACTCCTTGCCAGCGCCAGTTGTCAACGAGAAATTTCATCGCCACGTAGGTGGGTGTTGTGGATTTAGGAGCTACTCCTGGTTCTTCATGATACCCAGGTACTTGTTTTCCTTTCATCCACCCTGCGCTATACTGACCGCGCACTGCGGAACGCCCTAAATTTTGAATATCTGCCAATCGTGTAGCTTGGAGAACCTTCACTTTTTCCGTGCGGAGGCTGTCGGCATCCATCGCGTTGGGTGCTTCCATTGCGGTGAGGCAGTAAAGTTGCATCAGGTGGTTTTGCAACATATCCCGCAGTGCGCCGGCGCTTTCATAATATCCCGCTCGGTCTTCTACTCCGACGGTTTCAGCGACGGTAATCTGAACGTGGTCAACAAATCGACGGTTCCACAACGGTTCAAAAATCGCGTTGGCAAAGCGAAATACGAGGAGATTTTGAACTGTGTCTTTACCCAAGTAGTGGTCGATGCGGTATACTTGGTTTTCTTTACAATATTTCTGCACCACTCGGTTCAAGCTCTTGGCAGAAGCCAAGTCTCGACCAAAGGGTTTTTCAATTACCAGACGATGTTTGTAGGGATCGTCCAGCATTGATTTTTCGCCCAGTTGCTTGATGGCTTCTGGGAAGAAGTTAGGAGCCACGGAAAGGTAGAACATCCGGTTTCCCCGCGTTCCGCGTTTCTCGTCTAACTCGGTTAATAAATTCTTCAGTTTCTCGTAACTTTCTGGGTTATCTATATCACCAGAGCAGTAGAATAATCCTTGGGAGAAGTCTTGCCAAAGTTCTTCTGGATGCACCCCACCATGAGCTTCTTCCATGCCTTTCCGCATTTGTTCGCGAAAGTACTCGTGGCTCCAATCTCGACGCGCCACGCCGACAATGGTGGTTTCTGGTGCAATGCGCCGTTCTTTTCGCAATTTGTAAAGTGCCGGTACGAGTTTGCGCCAGGTAAGGTCTCCAGAAGCACCAAAGATAACTATAATCTGGGGTTCGGGCATTCCTTGCTGTTGCAGACCTACGCGCAAGGGATTTTCTAGCAGACTAACCATAATAATTACAAGATGTGGGTTTTAGATTTTCGATTGATGATTAGGGCATTGGGCATTGGGCAT
>CASBQC010000145.1 GCA_949127805.1 Nostocales cyanobacterium PMM_0081 | reverse complement strand
CCCCCATTCCCCACTCCCCATTACGGATTGTCATTTGACTCAACAGACTTTTATGATGCCAAAAGTAGAAAAATAGTCAAACCAAATTAACTAATGACAGCTGCTGTAAAAACTTCTCCTGACTTAACTTCCCGTTTGGTAAATCGCATCTTAGCAATTAAACCGCTATACAACCTAGCCAAACACCAAGCCAGACAAATGATGATCAAACGCTCGGAAAAAATGGGTGTATCTTGGATAAAAGAAGTAGAGACACTCAAAGCACGTAATTGGGAAAGCGATTTAGCTAAAGTGCAAAATCCCCAGCTTTCTTACCCAGAATATTACCTCACGTCATTCCACGCTTACGAAACCGGAAATCTCAGTTGGCAAGCGGCTTTTGAAGTAGAACCTGCTGCGATCGCTGTCCACTCGAAAATTTGGCAGGATGCCCAAGCGCAAGGTGATCCAAAATTACGTGCCTCATATCACGATATCCTCAAAGCACAAATTACCCATGAACCCCAAGACATCCTAGACATGGGGTGCAGTGTGGGTTTGAGTACCTTTGCCCTGCAAAAGATTTACCCCCAAGCCAAAATCACAGGCTTAGACTTATCTCCTTATTTTTTAGCTGTTGCCCACTACCGAGAAGAGCAACACAATTGTAAAATAAATTGGGTTCATGCAGCTGCCGAATCAACTGGGCTATCAGACGCATCATTTGATTTAATCTCAATTTTTCTGATGTGCCACGAATTGCCCCAATCAGCAACCAAAGATATTTTTGCAGAAGCGCGGCGTCTGCTGCGTCCTGGTGGACATTTAGCAATCATGGATATGAATCCCAAATCGGAAATCTACGCTCAGATGCCACCTTACATCTTGACACTGCTTAAAAGTACTGAACCGTATTTAGACGAATATTTTGCCTTAGACATTGAACAAACTCTGATAAAGGCAGGTTTTAATTCACCTACCATCACTCGCAACTCTCCCCGTCACCGTACTGTAATTGCTCAGATGAGTGGCTAATTTATCTTTACTGCTATGTGCCGTTATACCACCGCTGCTGCTTCTTACTTACTACTATTGCCGTGTCTCCACTGCTCCATCTTTGCTACGGCTACTATTGTTTTTTATCGTCGGGGCAATATCTGGTTTCGTCGCTCTGGGTTTAGAATGGGTTTTTGAAACTGTAGCCAACTCAATTGTAGACTGGCAGCAGATGAATAAATCCCTTTTTGGTGTCGCCCTGCGGCAGCTTGTGGAGATTGGTCCAATAGAAGAAGGCTGTAAGTTAGCAGCGGTTATTGCCCCAACTTGCTATTTTCAACGCAAGTATCAATTACGACCCAGCAGCGTTTTCCTATTTACTATAGCTGTTGCCCTTGGATTCACCGCTCAAGAAAACTGGATTTACCTTGATAATGGCACGGCATCAATTTTTGAGCGTGCGATCGCAACGCCAGTCCACGCCATGTTCTCGGCTCCTTGGGGTTATGCTCTAGGAATATTTATTGGCTCATATGTTCGTTTATCTCGATACAAAAAAGTTATTCCCAGCGCTTGGCTAAATTCTATAATTTGTCATGCCTTAGTTAATCTTCTATCTAGTGCTTGGCGTTTCCCAGCACCGTTAAACTTCCTCAGCTATGCTTTGTTTCCGTTTCTATTATGGATGTTTTGGCGATTAAAGCAATTATTGCGAAAAGTCCAAAGTAAACCCCCGATTACTTTGATTTCTGGGTATACACCTAAACTTCGTAACTGGCAACGGGGTTTAGTGCTGTTTGCTGTGATTATAGGTGGAAATGCTATTTTTGGGCTTTTTTTGATGGGAAGAATTATCGGTCCCTTAAGTCCGTCACAGCTTTTTTACCCTGATATTTTGTGGTTTATATTTCCCCGCTTTTTGCTAAGTCTGATTTTGGGGCTGATAGCGTGGCTAATTTATCGCTATTTAAGACGTTCAGCGCGACGGCAATATTTTTAACCGGATTCATACCTAAATTGGTGCAACGCAAAATATAAAAAGGGCAGACAAGATGTCTACCCTTTTTGTTGCATTTATGTATAATTTAAGCTACACACGCATTAAAACTGGCTGATTTTGTAGCGCAATGGCTGAGTTTGATTCTGACTCAGTGCAGTAGATTTCGCAGGAGTTATTGGGACTCTCGATGAGTTTAACTTTGTAAAGCTTTGCTCCCAATTGTTGAATAGGCGATCGCAACAAATTACTAATGTAAAGTGCGATATTCTCAGCAGTGGGGACTACTTCACCAAAATAAGCAATATCTTTGTTTAAAAAGCTGTGGTCAAATGGCTCGATAACGTAATCTTCTATGGCTTGATTCAAAGCAACTAAATCCACAATCATCCCGGTGCGCGGGTCAATTTCTCCCTTGACGGTAACTTCTAAATGGTAGTTGTGTCCGTGACCGTGAGGACGAGCGCATTTACCGTAAATCTCCGCGTTCTCTATGTCGCTGAGGTTAGGGTGAGCCAATCTGTGAGCGGCGCTAAAATGTGTGCTGATAGTCAGGTAAGCTTCCATTGAGTTTCCCATATAATCTGCCCAAAGTTCAGGATGTTCAAACAACTGCACGCGGACTACAGGCAAGTGGGGTGCTAGCCGCTGCCAGATAACTCGTGCGATATTTTCTGTAGTGGGCAGAGTTTCTTGAAATTCTGTCCACACATCGTTGAGATAAGAAAAGTCTAGTTGGCTTGTAACTTCCCGCTTAATTACCTGTTTCACATCAGACAAATTCAACACCATGCCATATTTATCTAATTCCCCAGCTAAAGAGACAAATAGAACATAGTTATGTCCATGTCCGGGAAATCGTGAACAAGCGCCAAATTTATCAATATTCTCTGCTTCACTTAGTTCTGGTAACCAATACCGATGACTTGCGGAAAACTGAGCGCGGCGATTAACAATGCATTGCATGAGTATCCTGTCAGCAGAATTTAAAATTTCTTAAACTTTCACTCTTTCCAGGATAAACTAATTTCTTTATCGTTTGTCTTTGAACAATGACCCTTCGGCTTCGGCTCCTGCGTCGAAGATCGCTGCGCTAACACCACATGCGCGTCTGCCGGGAAACCCGTCCAACGCAATGGTTCACTAATAACTAAGCCTATACATATATATCTATAGATTCTTGCGCCTCGCGATGCAATCTGGTAGCGATGCGGAACATTTCGTGCCCGGTGTGCAGATAATGCTCATCGTAGTTCAGCGGGAAATATTCTAACTCGTCAAGTCCATCGGCGATGCGATTCAGGCTGTAGTAAAGATGAGCCGCAGCCCTTGCTAAACTTGGAGGATTCGGTAGGGAACGAAAACTAATTTGCGCCTGCTTAAGGTCATTTCGACAGGTGTTTAAGTAATCCTGAAATACTTCTAAGAGATCATCATCAAAGGGATCGGCAGCTAGTTGATCAATTTGGTCTTCTAGAGAATCGAGAATGCCACTAACTAGGCGATTGACTGGTTGATAAACTAGGTGCAGCCATGCCTCAATTTGGTCATCAAGATCGCGTCCAGTTCGCCTTGTGGCTTTGTAACGTTGTTGAGCTGCTGCTGTGCGTTGTTGGCGATCGCCTTGAGATTTGTGGGATTTATCACGCAGTTTTTGGTCATAATTTAGGCGACTTTGTGCGTCGCCTAAAACTTCATATGCTGCATTTATGTGTATAATCTGCTCGCGGTCTGCTGTTTGTTGATTAGTATCCGGATGAAATAATTTCACCAAGCGGCGATAAGCTTGCTTAATTTCCGCTTGGCTTGCATTCGGACTTACTTTAAGAGTTTCGTAGTAATTAGATGCCATTACTCCAATTTATTTTTAGCTAATCTTAGCTATTAATACACAAATTTAAGTCTTGGAACAACGGCGGACTGAAATACCTCTCTTCAAAACTGGGTTGAATCATCACAATTAAGCGCCTTTGATTTTCTGATCATAGGACAACAGGAATTGCTGGATATAATGCGCCACTGAAAATGCCAGATAATAGCTTTTGTTATTTTGCCAAAGAAAAACGGTAGGCGATCGCTTAGTTGGTTAAGTTAATCACTTTATCTATTAATTTTACAATGTTGAAAGCAGAAAGCCAACAGGCGTATATCCGTGACTTTAATGCTTTGCACCGCGATTGTACGGTCAGATATTTTCTCAATATAACGAAAAAAATCTGAAGTATGAAGTATATTCTTTCCTTTTTCACCCTTGAGACTTCAGCCTTCAGACTTCAGATGTAGTACATAATATCCAACTGCTGCCGTGCATCTCGTTTTTCACGGAGATCCCCAAGCGTGTATTTTTGTAAAACTGCATTTGCTGCTTGACGTGCTTCCAGCCAGATATCTTCTATAACACCACTATCTACGGTTTTCGGCTGGACATCTTCATCAGAAGTCCGCACATCTAACCCTTCCAAACATCCTATCACCTCAAAAAGTGTTATTTTCCAAGGTTCTCGCGACAAAATATAGCCACCCTTTGACCCGCGCTGGCTTTTGACTATACCTCCACGCCTCAAAGTTGCCAACAGTTGTTCAAGATAGCGATCGGGTATATTTTGTTGTGCCGCAATGGTGCGAATTTGCTGCGGTTCGCCGCTTTGGTAATGAGTTGCCAACTCTAATAAGGCAAGAATTGCGTATTCTGATTTACACGATAGTTCCACAGGCTGTAATAAAGGATGAAGTATAAAGGATGAATGCTGAAGCATAAAGATTTTTTATGCTTCAGCATTCATCCTTTGTCTAGTATACTCCGGTTCTCCACTGGAGTTTGATACTTTGTAGTCAGCGCCGACTACGAATAAAAAACCCCGCCTCAGGGCGGGGAGTAATAGGGTTTGAAATTGTAGTCAGATTGTCAATGTTTTAGAAAGTGAATGTTGTTCTGAGCGTACCGATAAACGCATCACTGTTGTTGCTATTTTGACCAGGAGACATCAACCAAATCACGCCAGGGGTGATGGAGACGTTATCAGACACGCGATACTTGTAGAAACCTTCAACGTGATAGGGAATATCTCTGGAATTACGACCACTCTGACCTAAGGCGTAAGGTTCTGCACCACCGAAGATACCCAAAACGTTGCCCTTTTTACCAAAGTCAGGTAAAGCTAGACCAGCTCCGTAACTCCAAGCTTCAAAATTATCATTTCTACCAAAGCCTGTAACATCGTGGTAAGAGACAAAGCCACTGATAGACAGTTTGTCGCTTGGTCTAAAGGCTGCTGACAAACCGTATGAATTACTGGAAGATGCGCTTTGTTGACCTGTTACACGATTAACACCTAAAGTGTTAGCTTGTTGAGTACCCACTACACCAAGGTTTTGGTCTTGGAATCCACCTGCATCAAATAAAGCACTACCAGCACCGTGGTAGCCGTGGACGTAGGTTGCAGCTAATGCTACGCGATCGCCCAGGTTAAAGTTCAATTGTCCTAAAGCAGCATAGTTGCCCTCGGCTATACCTGAACCGTTTCTAGGATTATTTGCTTCAGATCCTAAATAACCTATAGTTAATGCACTTGGTTTCAGCAGACCACCGCTTTTACCAAAGTTGAAGTTTAACGCTGCACCTGCACCACCACCAATCCGGAAGATGGGGTTTTCAGAAGCGAAGGTAGACAAAGCACCATTACCGCCGTCATAATCCTCAAAGTAAGGATTGACAGTGGCAGCATAATCGCTATGAACACCACCGGTCGCTGAGACGTAAAGTCTAGCAGGTCCAACGGGGACGTAATACGCCAACCAGTCTAGGACGATACCATTATTGTTGGCACTATTCCCTGAAAGGTTAAAGGTTTGAAAACCTTCAGCACTAAGCTCTGGGTTATCTATCCTTCCGTTTCTATTACTGTCTATACTACCAGTACCTAAGTTAAATCTTCCGGCATTACCAGTAGCTAGACGGGTGTGTAAAATATCTTTCCCTGTGAAGCTGGTTTGCAAGTCTAAGCGTACACGCTCTTGGAATACAGTGTTGTTGCGATTGCCAGCTTGATCGCCAAAAACATCACTGAGAGCGAATATAGCTTCACCCACCAACTTGGTAGTGGTAGAGAATTGATTTGACTCTAATTCAGCAGCCCGAGCTTCTAACGCATCTACACGTCCGCGTAGGGTTGCCAGTTCTGCGGAAAATTCTTCTTGCAAACGCTGTAAGGTAGCCAAATCTTCTTTTGTCACCAAGTCAGCGGTGGCTGTAGCGATCAATTCGTTAACGCGATCCAAACAAGCGTTTAAACCAGCGGCAAATTCATAACGGGTTAATGCACGGTTTCCGCGATAGGTTCCATTTGGATAACCTGCTATACAACCGTAACGCTCAACCAAGGACTGTAACGCTTGGAATGCCCAGTCTGTGGGTTGTACGTCCGAAAACTGGGAAACCGATGTCACTTGAGCTAGAGAATTACCGTTTTTGCCTTCGTTGCCGTACTTGTTAACTTGATCTAAAGTGTTAACTTGAGTTTGTTCTTGTACTTGTTGTACTTGAGCCAATACTTGTGGCTTTTTAGCAACTCTTGTGGCGGTAGATGTTGAAAATACTGTACTGTTTTGTACTTGGGCTACTTCTGGCTTTTGGGCAACTTCTGTAGCCGCAGTTGGGAATACTATACCTTTAGAAGTATTTTTTGAAGCTTCTAGTTTATCTACTGTTGGTAGAACTTCTAGTTTGTCGACTTGTAATGCTTCTGTTGAAGCTACTTCTGATTTTTCAGTTTGTAATGTTTCTGCCTGAATAGCCTTCTGGGTGCTTGTTGTAGGAGATGCGATCGCTGTTGCTGAAACTAACAACGTTGCTCCTAAAACTGCTGGACTAACCACCAAGGATTTCCACAATAAATTAGACATCTTTCTTCTTTTCCTCACACCTTGTATAGATAACCTTGTTTGTTGCACTTATTCCGGAAAATGCTACATTTTTTTTAAACCTTTTATATGAGGCTTAATTGTCACCACTACAATTCTAGTTTTTGCCAAGCTAATAACTGATTAATTTTGTATAAAAATTCATGTAATTAACTTAGTGCAAAAACATACCCTTATAGTTTGTTATTATAAAACATCTAATTCATCTGACAAGCTTGGAGCGATCGCCTCGTAAACTGTCACACATGCCAAGCGATGGGAATTTATTATTATTGTTCGGTAGGGGTGCTCTTTCCTCTTTGTGGGCGGTTAAACCCCACTCTACGCAATTTGGTAAATTACCTCTGCCAGTTCAAAGTCTTTTTGTGTCAATCTACCTGCATCATGTGTTGTCAGGACAATCTTGACTTTGTTGTAACAAATCTCTATATCTGGATGATTTCCTGCGGATTCAGCAGGCTCTACTAACTTATTTACAAACTCAATTGCCTGAAGAAAATCCTTAAACTTCCACCTAACTGCGATCTGGAACCTTCTACTGTCCAACCATTGAGAACGCTTGCCTGTTGTTGAATTTCCTCTTCAGTGAGTAGTTGCGCCATTGCTACATCCAACCTGATTATTCTAGATTTTTTCGGAGCTATATCTAAAAAAACTTAAAAAACACCCTTAAAAACTATCCGCCCTGAATTAGATCAGATGACCTAATTCAGGGCGGTCTAGCGGGTCTTCAGGTTGCAACCAGACTGCCGGAAGGAACTCCGAGCGAGCCTTGCTACGTGAGCTAACTTAGTCTCTCAAAAGAACTAAGGCTAACTATTAGAGAACAGCCCCGACACACAGCCGGCTAACTGCAACCTGATGACCCATGCGTATACTACTTTCTATCATGGGCATCACCTCCTTGTTGCCTAAGTGGTCTTATTTTCAAAAAGACAGAGCGTTTGGCTCTGGGTTTTTACACCTTCAATAAATATAACATATGGATTCTGGATGTTGACGATGAATAAAAAATCCCCCACCAAAAAGGCGGGGGATTTATGATGAATGCTAAATGCAGATTAATGCTTCATTAATCCTTAGAGAGCGTTACCACGTGGTAATACCTCTTCAGGGAATATAAATTGTTCGTGAGGTTGATCTTGAGGAGCCATCCAAGCGCGGATACCCTCGTTCAGCAAAATGTTCTTGGTATAGAATGTTTCAAACTCTGGGTCTTCTG
>CASBQC010000144.1 GCA_949127805.1 Nostocales cyanobacterium PMM_0081 | reverse complement strand
CCCCTCCTCTGCAACAACTGCGTTACCACAATTGGGTTATCAATCGGTGGAGATGTATCGGGTAAAATGCTAATTCTTGTAAAACCACCAGCAGCAGCAGCTTGCAACAAAGAGGAAATAGTTTCCCGTTCTTCAAACCCAGGTTCACCGGAGTGACTATATAAATCTACCAACCCAGATCCTAAAATTAATCCCCGACAATCTCTGATTTGAGTATCGGCACTAATATCAAAAATACTTTCTGCGACAAAACTGATATAACCATCAGCAATCAACACATCAGCTATTTGGTCAGTTCCAGAAACTGGGTCGATAATCCGTACTTGTTGCAGCAGTTCAATCATAGAAATTATAAGTTATGAGTTAGAAGTTAGGAAGAAGAAGTTAGGTAGAGACGGGGACAGCGGAACGTCTCTACGAGGAATTAAGAGTTAGGAATTATATACTTCTTGCCTATTACTCCTAACTTTATTCCTCACTCATAACTCCTCACTCCTCACTTTTTTACAGTGCGCCGGCTGCGGTTTTATCGAGTACGCCTCCACTTAGGTGAGTGGTGATATTCATTGCTTGCAGTACTGGTAAATCATCGAGTCCAGAAGGGTAATCGATAACGCTGATTGCGCCATTTCCTTGACGGAAATTCCAGAAATTTTCTGATGGTAAACCCAGAACATGACAAAGCAAGGTTTTATTTGTAGCGTCGTGAGCGACTACTAAGCCGGTTTGAAGTTGATTTGAGATTGCTGTTTCAACTATAGATTGCCAAGCAACAATACTGCGATCGCACACTTGTTGCAGATTTTCTCCTTCGGGCATTTGTACTTCTGCTGGAATTGTCCGCCAACGTTCCAACTCTCCCGGATATTCTTGCTCTATTTCTTTTTCAAATTTTCCTTCCCAGAGTCCGTGACTGATTTCTCTTAAACCATCAAGTAAATCCAACTTTACACTTTCGTGATGCTGTAAAATAATCTCCGCTGTTTCTTTAGGACGCAGCATTGAACTGCTAACGGCAAAATCAATTGCTACAAGTTTAAGAAATTCGCCGGCTTTTTGTGCTTGAAGCCTACCATTATCATTAAGGGGAATATCAATTTGCCCTTGAAACCTACCTTGACGATTCCATTCAGTTTCACCGTGACGCACCAGCAACAATCTGACTCCTTGATGATTCGGTCGCAAGGAAGGCAGAGTTTCTCCTAAATGTTGCGTTTGATTCATCGACTCTAGTTGAACAAGTTCTCCTAATCCCCCAGAGAAATTCAAAACGCTGATGCCACAGTTAGATTGCTGTATGCAATGATAGCGAGATTCCGAAATCGACAACGCGGTGCTGATTAACGCCCGATTGATGCCGTTGTGCCCGACTATTAATATAGTTTGTCCTTGATGGCGAGACAAAATTTCTTGCCAAAACTCTCGCGCTTGTTCGTATAAAGCCAAAACCGGGAAATGTTCTTTTGTTCCCTCAGTTTCTGGAACTAGCATCCGCAGTTCGTGAGGACGTTCTTTCCAGGTGCGGTAGTCTTCGGCAAATTTCTGCTTGACATCAGCAGTGAGCATTTTTTCCCACAAAGGAAGGTCTATTTCCAGCAATTTATCATCAGTTTGCGGTACAGCAGATCCAGAATTATTTGTCAATTCACTGTGGATAATATCTGCTGTGTCTTTCGCTCGTCGTAAAGGACTGCTGTAAATAGCATTAAATTGAATATTACTCAGGGCTTTGCCGGCTAAACTGGCATCGTTACGACCTTTTTCGGTGATGCTGGACGCATCTGTGCGACCTTGGATACGCTTTTCTGTGTTATATGTGCTTTGACCGTGGCGCACGATGATCACACGAGTCATCTTTTTTGCCCTCCTCTATCTAAATGAATAATTTTACTGCAAATTGTTTGCTTTCTTGACGTTTTCGCCAACTTATCTTTGCTTCGCAGTGATTTTTGGCGATCGCCTAAAAATAAAGTCCCCTCTGTCTTGTTATTGCTTTTCAACAACGCAAGGCAGAGGGGCTACTTGATTCTACACCGACTAAATCACTTCTCTAACCGCAACGATTGAGAAAAATCCCAACTTCGCACGCTTTGTACTTAAAATCGATACTATTGACCAACAAGCTGCACTTGCACCCCATTATTAATGCTGTTATCAGACTGAGCCGGTTGCAGAATAATCGGAGTGTCTGTGAGTGTTAGAGGTTCGTCAGCTCTCCTTAGTTGGACACCATCGCCGATTTGCAAAACACCTGTAGGTGTAATTTTACCCGTATTCTTGCCAGGAGCGTTAGTAGAATTGCTTGGGGCAAAAAATTTGGTGTAGTCGTCCTGTGCTGTTCTATTATTAATTCCGCTGAGAGAATCACCAGTTAATGTATATTGTCCTGTGTTTGAGTTTTGTGTTGTTGGTGATTGTGCGTAAACTGAACTTCCTAAGCTTGTGACACCTGCGATGATTGCCAAGGCTGCAATAATTTTACTGTTCATAAGTTTTATCCAAATTATTTTTTATTACTTGTCTTTATTCTACAAACAAGTTATTTTTTTTTGCCGTAATTCTAAGCTGTACGATAGCTACTAACTGTATTTTAATATACTGGGTTTGTCAAGAATTTATCTTCTCTGTTAAGTAAAACAAATAGATT
>CASBQC010000143.1 GCA_949127805.1 Nostocales cyanobacterium PMM_0081 | reverse complement strand
GTTTATCTATTTTTCTCGTCGTACTTACATATACAACAAAAATCGACAAAATACAGCCGTAGCAAAAGCTTCGTCAATGCTACTCATTCTTCAGCAGAAGGAATAGCAGTCTTTACGAACTAATATTGAACAAATGTAATTAAAAAATTATAAAACATAAGTGGTTGCTCTAGCGATCTGTGTAATTTGATTGCTGAGATCGCCATATAAATTTATATTAAGAATTTTAAAACAATCTTATCATAAACTACTATAGTAATTTATATTGCCAGGAACGCAAAGCTTTTCTATGCTTAAGAACGGAAATGCTTTTACAGATCAAACTGAGCATTAGAGTAAATATTTTCAGATTAGAGTACTAATTGCATTAATTTTTGAGGAGTCCTGCGATGCCCATTGCAGTTGGGATGATTGAAACTAAAGGCTTTCCGGCACTAGTAGAAGCTGCCGACGCGATGGTTAAAGCCGCTCGTGTCACCTTGGTAGGCTATGAGAAAATCGGTAGCGCTCGCGTCACCGTGATTGTCAGAGGAGATGTATCTGAAGTACAAGCTTCGGTTGCAGCTGGGGTTGAAGCAGCCAGAAGAGTAAATGGCGGTGAAGTGTTATCAACTCACATCATTGCTCGTCCCCACGAAAACCTAGAATATGTATTGCCGATACGATACACCGAAGCTGTAGAACAGTTTCGCACCTAAAAGCTACTTTTTACAAAGCTGGTAAACAAGCGTCACGCAGGATTGACTTTATTGTCAGGCTAGTAGCTGTTTATTTTCATCTGAAGAAACTTAATTAAGGATTAAAAAAGTATGTCAATCGCAGTAGGAATGGTAGAAACGCTAGGTTTTCCAGCAGTAGTAGAAGCTGCGGACGCAATGGTGAAAGCTGCCCGCGTCACCCTAGTAGGGTATGAGAAAATCGGTAGTGGTCGCGTTACCGTAATTGTCAGAGGAGATGTGTCAGAAGTGCAAGCTTCGGTAGGCGCAGGAGTAGAATCAGTCAAGCGAGTTAATGGGGGACAAGTTTTGTCTACTCACATCATTGCTCGTCCCCACGAAAATCTAGAATATGTCCTGCCAATTCGTTATACAGAAGATGTAGAGCAATTCCGGGACGATGTTAACGCAATTCGCAGTTTCAACAGAAGACCGTAATTTCTAATGCAAATTGCCAAGGTTCGCGGCACAGTAGTTAGTACACAAAAAGATCCAAGTCTTAGAGGTGTAAAACTGCTGTTGTTGCAGTTAATAAATGAAGAAGGGCAAATTTTGCCAGAAGAATATGAGGTGGCAGCTGATAGTGTCGGTGCTGGATTCGATGAGTGGGTGCTTATCAGTCGTGGCAATGCCGCTCGTCAAGTTCTGGGCAATGAACAGCGTCCGGTCGATGCAGCTGTAGTGGCGATAATTGATACAGTTTACGTTGAAGATCGCCTTATATATAGCAAAAAAGACCAGTATCGATAGTCAAGAGTTGTAGAGACGCGATACTATGAGCGTCTCTACGAGTCAAGAAGAGTGCCAGTTGCACAAAAAGGCAATGCCCGACTTGAGCAATAGGAACGTTAAAAAGTCAATATTTTTGACTTTTTAACTATTGACTATGGACTGTAGACTTTTGATAAAAAGCTTAAGTTAGGAGGAATCTAGAATGGCAGTCCGCAGCATAGCGGCTCCCCCAACCCCGTGGTCAAGAAATTTGGCAGAGCCAAATATCGATCCAACAGCGTATATCCATCCATTTTCTGACGTTATTGGGGACGTGCGGATTGGTGCCAATGTAATTGTCGCTCCGGGAACTACAATTAGAGCTGATGAAGGTACGCCTTTCCATATCAGTGAGAACACCAATCTTCAAGATGGTGTTGTGATTCACGGGTTAGAACAAGGCAGAGTAATTGGTGATGACGACAATCAATACTCGGTATGGATTGGCAAAAATGCTTCCATTACCCACATGGTTTTAATTCATGGACCTGCATACGTAGGGGATGATTGCTTTATTGGTTTTCGCTCCACGGTGTTTAATGCCAGGGTAGGAAATGGTTGCATCGTTATGATGCACGCTTTGATTCAAGATGTAGAAATTCCACCGGGAAAATATGTCCCTTCGGGAACGATAATTACTAACCAGCAGCAAGCCGATCGCTTAAGCGATGTGCAAGCTCAGGACAGAGAATTTTCTCATCATGTAGTAGGTATAAATCAAGCACTGAGATCGGGTTATCTCTGTGCTGCGGATAACAAATGTATTAAAAACATTCGGAATGAAATGACTACTTCATATAAAACCAACGGCAGTAATGGCTACAGCGGCAACGGTTCTGTATCGAGTTCTAGCTTGAGTTCCCAGACGGTGCAACAAGTGCGGCATCTGTTAGAGCAAGGGTATCAAATTGGTACTGAACACGTAGATACGCGGCGGTTCCGTACTGGTTCGTGGGCTAGCTGTAGTCCGATCGCGACTAATTCTACCAGTGAAGCGATCGCTGCTTTAGAAAGCTGTCTAAGTGAACACAGTGGTGAGTTTGTTCGCCTATTTGGTATTGACCCCAAAGGCAAGCGCCGCGTATTAGAAACTATCATCCAAAGACCGGATGGTATCGTTCAAAATGGTGGAACACCTAAATTAGGTGTAAAAAGTACCACTTCTCCGTCGTCGTCGTCGAGTGCTAGTAATTACAGTGGCAGTTCTACATTAAGTGCTGAAGCGATCGAGCAAGTACGCCAACTTTTAGCTGGTGGTTACAAAATTGGCATGGAACACGTAGATACAAGGCGGTTCCGTACCGGTTCTTGGCAAAGTTGCACTCCCATTGCCTCAAGTAACGAAAGAGAAGTAATTTCAGCTTTGGAAGCTTGTGTAGCTGAACACAGCGGCGAGTACGTCCGGTTAGTTGGAATTGAACCAAAAGCCAAGAAACGGGTTTTGGAAAGCATCATCCAAAGACCGGATGGTAATGTAGCTCTTCCTAGCGGTAATAAGTTTGTTGCAAGTAGCTCAAGCTCAAGCTCAAGCAGGACTTCTACTTCTACTACCACCCGGTTAAGCTCAGAGGTAATAAGTCAACTACGGCAACTAATCAATCAAGGTAGCAAAATCAGCGCCGAACACGTAGACAAGCGCCGATTCCGTACAGGTTCTTGGACAAGCTGCGGTCAAATTCCGGGTAATTCTGAAAGAGAAGCGATCGCCGCTTTAGAAGGATACCTTTGGGAATACCAAG
>CASBQC010000142.1 GCA_949127805.1 Nostocales cyanobacterium PMM_0081 | reverse complement strand
CTGGTCTCAATGCAATGCTCTAGAACGTTCTCCAGCAAAGGTTAGCGGAAGCTGGCTTTTCGCTGGAACACGCGTTCCCGTCGTCGCATTGTTCCAAAATCTTGGTACGCTTTTATTGCTGGCGATCGCATTTCCTTTCAATTGCAGCTTGGTACTCCCATCATTAATATGGAGTATATTGAGCTTACCTTTTTGCAAGCAAGTATCAGCAGAAAACCCGAAAAACATCTTACTCACAGGTGGTAAGATGACCAAAGCTCTGCAACTAGCTCGTTTATTTCACGCTGCTGGACATAAAGTTTTTTTAGTTGAAACCAAAAAATACTGGCTATCCGGTCATCGTTTTTCCAACTCTATCGAAAACTTCTACACCGTACCCGAACCGCAGGAAGATGCAGACGGTTATATTCAAGCTTTGCTTGCTATAGTTAAAAACGAACATATTGACATATTTATCCCCGTATCTAGTCCAGTTGCTAGTTTTTATGACTCTTTAGCAAAACCAGTCTTGTCACCTTACTGCGAAGTATTTCATTTTGACGCAGACACCACCAAGATGTTAGACGACAAATTCACCTTTAGTGAAAAAGCACTAATTCTTGGTTTAACAGCACCAAAATCATATTTAATTACAGATCCAGAACAAATCTTAAAATTCAACTTTGCGGAAAGCGATCGTAAATACATACTTAAAAGTATTCCCTATAGCTCATTTTACCGCTTAGATATGGTCAAGCTGCCTTGTGCAGACATGGCTAACTATGTAAAAAACTTGCCAATTAGTAAAGATCATCCTTGGATGATGCAGGAATTTATTACCGGACAGGAGTATTGCACCCATAGTACAGTTCGAGACGGAGAATTGAAGCTGCACGGATGTTCTAGTTCGTCCGCATTCCAAGTCAACTACGAACATGTTGATAAACCAAAAATTACAGCATGGGTTAGTCATTTTGTCAAAGAATTAAATTTGACCGGACAAATTTCTTTTGACTTTATCGAACAAGAAGACGGAACAGTTTATGCGATTGAGTGTAACCCGCGCACCCACTCAGCAATTACGATGTTTCATGACCATCCTGGGGTAGCCGATGCATATTTGAGTAAAGATACTTTCAGCGCACCGATGCAGCCTTTACCCGAAAGTAAGCCTACCTATTGGTTGTATCACGAACTGTGGAGGCTGATTAATGTTAAGTCGATACAGCAATTGCAAGTGTGGTTTAAGAACATTTTCCGGGGTACGGACGCGATTTTTAGTGTTAGCGATCCGTTGCCATTTTTAACAGTACATCACTGGCAAATTCCTTTATTGATACTTCAGAATTTACAAAAGTTAAAAGGTTGGATCAAAATAGATTTCAACATCGGTAAGCTTGTACAGTTAGGAGGCGATTAATTTCGTAGTCAGGACTGAGCGTCCTTATCTTATTATCTGATATCATATCCGGGAAATCACACATATTGTAGAGACGTTCCTTTCGTAACGTCTCTAGGAGGGTTAGGGTATTTTTATTACTGCTAATTAAAAAGATATCCAAATTATTCACACCTTCGGGAACCCTTAACCAGACATACGCATCAGCCGAGGAATTTGCACGTAGCTGAAACAAAGAGACACTATCTTTTATATACTAATCAATTAGATTCTTTGAGGGAGATATTACAATAACTTACTAGACGTGGCAGAACCATTGGCAACAAAGCCATCGGTGGGTACTCTACGGCAAAGTCTCGATATGGCACTTGACCCTGCATTAAATGAAGCGAATAGTCGTAGTAAATCCCTAAGTCCTGGATGTGCGAGAGAAATCTTTTTTTGAAACTAACCACGGTCACAAATACTAATGCCAAGCACATCAACCCTAAAAGGTAGATTAGCTTTTTCCGATAACCCCTTAGTCTTTGTTTTTGCATGGGATAAGTTGTATGTAATTCTGTTCGTTCTTATATACTATAAAATTAATTGAATGCAACATACCTAAGATAGATGACTGAGATAAATTTATAATCCGAAGGGCTTTTATCTTAGGAAATAAGTTTGATATCAGGGTGATAAAATCTATCATTGGGATGAGGAGAAGAGAGTGAAAATTAGAAAATTTAATAAATCACTGGGTTGTTTGCTGCTATTTTTGACTACCCAGATAGGATTTAATTCTAGAGTTGCTCAAGCACAAATACAAGTCGCACCGGCAACCAAAACCAAAAATATTTGCCCCAATCAACTAGCAGCAGCGGTGGATGAAGTGATAAACCGTCCGCAATACAATCGGGTGCGTTGGGGAATTTTGGTGCAACCTTTATATAAAGGGCAAAATCTTTACAGTCGGGATGCCCAGAAATATTTTACTCCAGCTTCTAATGCCAAACTGCTGACAACTGCTGCCGCTTTACAGCAATTGGGGGCAAATTTTCGCTTTCGTACTTCTGTTTATCAAGATGGTAATAATGTTGTGCGTGTTGTGGGTAGGGGAGATCCTAGCTTCAGCAATACTCAGCTTGTAGCACTGGCAAAACAGTTGAAAGCCAAAGGAATTACCCAAATTGAAAAGTTGATTGCTGATGATAGCTATTTTCAAGGGGATATTGTGTCCCCTAGCTGGGAATGGGAAGATGTTTATTCTGACTATGGGGCACCTGTTAACAGCTTGATTCTCAATGAAAATGTGTTTAGTATCAAGTTGATAGCGCAAGCTGTGGGTAAACCTTTACAAGTTGCCTGGACTGATTTTAGCGAAGCGAGATTCTGGCAGATTATTAATCAGTCGGTGACAGCTGAGGAAAAACAACCAGCTTTTATCAATGTTAGTCGCGAATTATCGGGAAACGTGTTAAGAATTCAAGGACAACTAGCAGCGAAAGCCGATCCGTTTTTAGTTAAAGTGCCTGTGGTCGATCCTAATAATTACTTCTTGCGACGCTTTCGCATAGCTTTGATTGGGGAGAAAATCCGCTTGGGAGAGACAGCGGTAGTATCTTCCTCTGTTAATCAACAGGAAGTAGCTTTTGTAGAGTCACCTTTGTTATCAGACTTGGTGATGGAGACAAATCAGAATAGTAACAATCTATATGCTGAGGCATTGTTGAGAGCGATCGCATTACAACCCAAAAAACCAAATCAAACTACCGTAAATACTGGTTTAGAAGTTCTCAAAACAACTTTAACTCAATTGGGAGTCAATCCCACTGGTTACGTTCTAGTAGATGGTTCCGGGTTATCGCGTCATAATTTAATTAGTCCAGAAGCTTTAGTGCAAGTTTTGCAAGCAATGGCAAAAACACCAGCAGCATCACTTTATCGTGCATCTTTACCTATTGCCGGCAAAAGCGGCACTCTAAAAACTCGCTTTCTCAACACACCTGCTGAAGGTATTGTACAAGCAAAAACGGGCACGGTGACAGGTGTTGTTTCTTTATCTGGATATGTAAATACTCCCAAATATGAGCCTTTAGTTTTCAGCATTATTGTTAATCAAAGCGAACAGAAAGCGAAAGCTTTGCGCGAAGGAGTTGATGAAATTGTCGTATTATTAACGCAACTACAACACTGTTGATAAGTAAAATGTACTTTTGTAGTGAACGGTTTACCGCTCATGGTAATTTAACGGCTGAAGCCGTTACTACATAAATAAGTTTTTTCATTTAGATAAAGACAAACCAAAAGATAGATATAATTACTCCAAACCAGCCAACCAGAAGGAATAGTGGAAATTTGACATTTCTTTCGCTTGACAGATTGGTTTTCAATCAGGACATTGATATTCTGTATACATCAAAAGAAACAAAACATTGAAATCAAAGGAATAAAACAATGAATATACTTGCATGGATTGTTTTAGGTTTGTTGGCTGGTGCGATCGCTAAAGCTATTTATCCCGGTCATCAAGGTGGTGGTATTCTCGGTACAATGTTATTAGGTATTATCGGTGCTTTCGTTGGTGGCACTTTAGCAAGTTTTCTGACTACAGGAAGTTTACAGTTTACAGCCACAAGTCTGAGCATTCCTGGAGTTGCTGTAGCTGTACTCGGTGCAATCATTGCCGTGTTTCTATGGAACTGGTTTAGTCGTCGCACTGCATAATAATTTATCATACTGCAAATCAAGTAACAATGATAACCTGGGTGTAAGTTATTTTTGGATAAATTGTTACTTGATATTATCTGGAGAAAATAACAGGGTGGGTAGGTAACTCCACCCTAATTTATTTTTTATTCTTTAAGAATCCGGGAAGCGATCGCAAACTATAATTAAACACTTTCCCAGTACTAAAAAGTTTATATCCCGCAAATAATAAAGCCGAACCAATGATAATAGCAAGAAAATTAACTGATGCGAAGACATTGCCCGTAAAAACGATGACTGCAATTCCTAGCGCTATCAAAATCCATCCGAAATTACGTTTTATTCGCTGCTGCATTAAAACTACAACACCGGCAATACAGAGCAATACACCAGGAATACGCACGAAAAGACCTACTTGAGTATTTGCTGTAAAAATTATAATTCCTGCAACCATTAATGCCAAGCCGACAAACTTGCTTTGACGGTCGACTTGAATTGGTTTACCATTTTCTGCATTTTCTTGCTGAATTGCTGTAGGATTTGCCAGAGAAAGAATATTTGCTCTGTGTTGTTTATGTTGAAAAATCAACGTTACTTTACTTTCCTGACCAAGGTCTATTTTATCTCCTAAGTTAAGCTGATAACGAGTTTTAGATATTAACTTTGTATTGTTAATAAATGTACCGTTAGTGCTTCCTAAATCTTCTATATAGTAACTATTTCCTTCTAGATGAATCTCTGCATGAAGCCGAGAAACAGCATCAGTATCTGGTAAGACGGAAACATCAATATCGACTGGAACTTGCTCATTTGGCTTACCAATACGAATTACAGAAACATTCGCTGGTAACTCCAAAGACGTATTAGTTTGAAGGTGAAAAAGTTCTAAACTCAATGTTGTGTTCAATATACCTAAATATTGCATAATTTATTTTTTAATATTTTTTAATATTGTAGTACTCCTAACAGAGGCAATCTATGTTTATTTTAGAACTTACGCAACTGGCACAATGCGATCGCTATATAGTACTCATATATTATTCTTGTAACAAGTTCTTGTAAAAGTATGCGAAAAGCTATAAAATAAGCTGAGAAATAATCAATACTTAACACTATATTAGGACTTACGCACTTTACAAACTGAGCATCATGTGCATATCAAGCTTATTAACATAAAAGTCTTGCCCTACCTCGTTCTTGGGCTGCTGCCTGGGAATGTGATACTTGGAGGCTCTGCCTCCCAATTAGACAGGAGGCAGAGCCTCCCAGAATAGCATTACAAGGCAGAGCCTTGTAACGGGAAGTAATACACATTGGGTTATGTCTGTCAATGCGTAAGTCCTATATATTTTAGTATTATTATAATGAGCAAGACAGTTGTCATCAATCTGGGAAATGGCGACTTGAACAATGGATTTCCTAGCGTTAGGGTGCAAATTCGTTCAGCCAAGCATCTTCTCCCAGAACAATTTGTTGGTAGCCTGCCCGCAGATCCATACTTGGTTGAACTATATAGAAACTGGCGGTCAATTTATCTGGCTGTGTGTAGTCGTCAATCACTGCGTTCTCAAGGCTTAGACGAAGATGATAAGCTGGAAATAGAAGCAGGAGGTATCACTAACGTTTCTCTGCTCGATTTTGATGAAATATGCCAACAGTTACAAGATAACATTAATACTTGGCTGAAATCTACGGAGTTTCTGACAATTGAGAGAAAATTGCGATCGCAACTAAACCCAGCAGAAGAAATTCGAGTAATTTTAGAAACCAACGATTACAATCTGCGTCGCTTACCCTTGCAAAGTTGGGATTTTTTTAAAGATTATCCCAAAGCAGAACTAGCTCTTTCCAATCTGGAGTATCAACGGCAAGCATCTTTACAGCCAACATTCCTCAGAATGAAAGTCAGAATCTTAGCAATTTTGGGGAATAGCCAAGGCATTGATTTGCAGACAGAAACAAGTTTTCTCCAAAGCTTAGAGAATATTGCAGAAGTTGTTTATCTAAACAATCCCTCGCGTCAAGAATTCAACAGGCAGCTTTGGGACTCTACAGGCTGGGATATTCTGTTTTTTGCAGGTCATAGTCAAACCGAAGGTGATACAGGCAGAATTTACATCAATGAAAATCAGATAAATAACAGTCTAACAATAGAACAATTAGAAGAAGCTTTGATTGCAGCGATTGAAAAAGGTTTAAAGCTAGCAATTTTCAACTCCTGTGATGGACTAGGATTGGCGAATGCTTTGGGGAGATTACATATTCCCCAGGTAATTGTGATGCGGGAGCCAGTGCCAAATTATGTAGCACAGGTATTTTTTCAAAACTTTCTCCAGGCTTTTGCCATTAAACGCCAGCCTTTATATATAGCCGTTCAGCAAGCACGCAGGCAGTTACAAGGTTTAGAGAATGAATTTCCTGGTGCTTCTTGGTTGCCTGTGCTTTGTCAAAATCCAGCATTAGAACCGTCAACTTGGTTGCAACTGGGGGGAATTTCCCTTTGTCCCTATCGCGGTTTATTTGCCTTCCGAGAAGAAGATGCAGACTTATTTTTTGGCAGAGAAGAATTCACAGCTAATTTAGTCAAGGCATTGAAAAGAAAGCGGTTTATAGCTTTAGTGGGAGCTAGTGGTAGTGGTAAGTCTAGTTTAGTGTTTGCTGGATTGACTCCCAGGTTACGACAAGATCCGAGGGTGCGAATAATTTCTTTTCGTCCAGGGAAAAATCCGTTTGAAGCTTTAGCAACGGCATTAGTAAGTTTTTTATGCCAGCTTTGTCCCTCTGTTTCCCTAGAAAACATCCTAGGGTTGCCAGAAGATAGTACCACTACTCGCTTACTAGAACTAGATTTAGCGATCGCCTTAGAGCAAAACAACCAATTACTACACACCATCTTAGAAAAGTTTATTCAGCATGAATTTGGCATTCGTTTACTACTAATAGCAGATCAGTTTGAGGAACTTTACACCCTTTGTCCAGAACCACAACGTCAGCCTTTTTTAGAATTATTGCTCAATGCTTATAGTTTCACTCCCGCTTTTACCATCGTCTTAACACTGCGGGCTGACTTTTACAGCTACGCCCTTTCTTACCGCCGCTTTAGTGATGCTTTGCAAGGAGCAGTCCAAAACCTTGGACCGATGAATAGAAAGGAATTGCGTCGGGTGATAGAAGAACCGGCAAAAAAAATGCAGGTAGGACTAGAAACAGGGTTAACTAATCAATTAATCAACGAGATAAACCAACAACCAGGACGTTTACCATTACTTGAGTTTACCCTTACCCAGTTATGGTCAAAACAGCAAAATAGGTTATTAACTCATCAAGCTTATCAAGAAATTGGTGGCGTAGAAGAAGCCTTGGCTAACCATGCCGAAGCTGTGTATGCCCACTTAAGCGAAGCAGACAGGCAAAGAGCGCAACAAATATTTATCCAGTTGGTACGTTTAGGAGATGAGACAGAGGCTACCCGACGGTTAGCAACTCGTGAGGAAGTGAGGACAGAAAACTGGGATTTAGTCACACATCTAGCTTCTTCACGTTTAGTAGTCACCAACCACAACGAGTCCACCTCTGAAGAAACTGTAGAAATTGTCCATGAAGCGTTAATTAGAAGTTGGGAACGACTTGAACAGTGGCTGCTTGTGGATGGTGACTTTCTGCGCTGGCGAGAACAATTGCGTTTAGTGATCCGGCAATGGGAAAATAGTGGTCATGATCAAGGGACGCTATTACGAGCTAAAGCCTTGATAGATGCCCAAGAATGGCGAAATCAACGCTGGCAAGAACTCAATACAAATGAAATCAAGTTCATTGAGCAGAGTTGGGAACTAAGAGAACTTGAGATCAAACAGCAGCAACGCAGACGTAAACTAGCGATCGCATCCCTAGTTGCTGGCTTAGTCTTAGCCCTTAGCCTAGCTGTGTTTGCTCGGCAGCAAGAACAAAAGGCACGAATTAACGAAATTAAAGAAATTAGGTCATCAGCCGAAGCCTTACTTAATGCAAATCGAGAGTTCGATGGGTTGATTGCCAGTATTAGAGCTGGTAGGGGCATCAAAGGCACTGAGGGGATTGATACCAACACTCGCACTCAAGTTACTGAAACTCTACAACAGGCTATCAACTTTGTCAGAGAGAAAAATCGTTTGGCAGAACATGATGGAATCCTAGAAAGTGTGAGTTTTAGTCCTGATGGTAAGTTTATTGCCACTGCCAGCAGAGATAGAACTGTCAAAATTTGGAGTCTCGACGGTAAAAAACAGCTAGTCAAGCTGGAAGAACATAAAGGTGAGGGCTTTAATAGCGTCGTCTTCAGCCCCGACGGTACACTCATCGCTACTGGCAGTTGGGATAAAACGGCGAAAATTTGGAGTCGAAACGGTAAACTTCTGCACACTCTTACGGGGCATAAAGAAGCGGTTTTGGAAGTCGCGTTTAGTCCTGATAGTCAGCTACTTGCTACTGCTAGTTGGGACAACACAGTTAAAATCTGGAGTCGGGACGGTAAACTACTGCACACTCTTACCGGGCATAAGGATAAGGTCAACAGCGTCACCTTTAGCCCTGACGGTAAGCTAATTGCCACCGTCAGTTGGGATAAAACTGTGAAACTCTGGAATCTTGATGGCAAGGAATTGCGAACCTTTACTGGACATCAAGATATGATTTGGAGCGTCAGTTTTAGCCCCGACGGAAAGCGAATTGCTACCGCTAGTGGTGATAGAACTGTCAAAATTTGGAATTTGGATGGGAAAGAACTGCAAACCCTCAAAGGTCATCAAAATGGTGTGAACAGTGTGGCATTTAGTCCCGATGGCAAACTAATTGCTACAGCTAGTGGTGACAAAACGGTCAAACTTTGGAACCGCAACGGTCAAGAACTAGAAACCCTCTACGGACACACTGATGCAGTTAATAGCGTCGCCTTCAGTCCGGATGGTAAGTTGATTGTTACTGCTAGTAATGACAAAACAGCTAAAATCTGGAAACTATACAGTCCTCACAGCAATATTATCCGGGGTCATCAAGATGAAGTTTTCGATGTAGTATTTAGCCCAGATGGTAAGTTCATTGCTACGGCTAGTTGGGATAAAACTGCCAAACTCTGGAGTATTGCAGGAGATAAACTTCAAGAACTGCGAACCTTTGATGGGCATAAAGGCAGGGTAAATAAGGTGAGTTTCAGCCCGGATGGTCAGTTAATTGCTACAGCTAGTTGGGATAAAACCGCCAAACTCTGGAATCGAGACGGTACATTACATAAAACTCTTACAGGACACAAAGATACAGTCTGGAGTGTAAATTTCAGCCCAGATGGTCAGTTAATTGCTACGGCTAGTGAGGATAAAACTGTCAAACTCTGGAATCGAGATGGGACATTACGTAAAATTCTTACAGGTCATACTGGTGTAGTTAATAGCGCAGTATTCAGCCCAGACAGTAAGTTAATTGTCACGGCTGGTTGGGATCATACTCTGAAAATTTGGAGTATTGATGGTCAATTAAAGAAAACCTTAACGGGACATAAAAGTGGCATCAACAACGTCACCTTCAGCCCGGATGGTAAGTTGATTGCTAGTGCCAGTTGGGATAATACTGTGAAAATCTGGAGCATTGACGGTCAAGAACTGCGTACCCTGGGAGGACATAACAATGTTGTTCACAATGTTGCCTTCAGCCCGGATGGTAAACTTATTGCTACTGCCAGTGGTGATAATACTGTAAAAATTTGGAGCATTGACGGTCAAGGACTGCGTACCCTGCGAGGCTATAGAGATGCAGTTTGGAGTGTGCGCTTTAGTCCTGATGGTAAGACTCTAGCTACTGGTAGTAGATATGATATTGTGGTTTGGCATTTATATTTAGATGATTTAGATCACTTACTTGTGCGTGCTTGTGATTGGGTGGGAGATTATTTGCAGAATAATCCCAATGTTAGTTCTGATGAAAAAAGTTTATGCGATGGGCTACGCCCAACTGTTGGCGATCGCCCAATAATGATGAAGTAACATATTAGACATCTGGTGAAAAAGAATGTAGAGACGCGAAATTTCGCGTCTCTACAAGGGTTCTGAATAACGCATATTTAAATTCGGTCGATGTCTATTTGAGACTCCCACCAATTGAGAGTCTCAAATATGTTACGCCTATTTTACTAAAATTTGTACTTCCATCGGGTGGAGAGTTACTTTCATTACTCGTATTTTCCCCTTACTCCTTTGACCATCAACGTCTGTAATGTTGGCATCTTGTTGTTCTTCCACTGTTTCCGGGTCAATCCTGTTATCCCTAGATTTATTGCTAAATAAAATCTTGTAAGTAGGGTTTTGAGAATTGAGATTGTAATCAACAATCACATAGACAGACTGAGTAATTTCTGTGTTCGTATTTGCTACCACAACTACTTCTTGGTCATTCAAGATGCGTGAGAACGCCAGCACACCGTGTTTGTAGGGAGAAATGCCATAATTAATGCGATCGCCTGATATAGGACGGAAATACTGCCGACCGTAGCGTAATGCAGGGTGACTTTTGCGGTATTTAGATATGTCTGCAATTTTTTTATAAAAAGGGTGTTCACCATTGAAGCCACCTTCTGGTTTACCCCATAAAGCTTGACGGACTACAAGATCACCTAACTTTTTCTCCTCTTCTGTAGCATTTTGTGGTAAAGCACCATTGAGTCCCTGTTCTGTTCCGTAGTATATGCAAGGTATCCCTTCTAAAGTAAACAAACAGGTAATAGCTAAAGTTACTTGGTCATCAAACCTCTGAGGATTCTCAGGGTTACTGTAGTAAAAGCGACTCTTCAAATCATGGTTATCGAGAAATGTCACAAAAAATTTGCCGACTTCACCATGCGAACTGATAATACCACGCAGACTTTCCTTACGACTTTCATATACATCAACTACTCCTTTTGGTGCTTGTAATCCTTTCAATGTATCGGGAAGTTGAAAGAATAGAGGAAAGTCAAGTGCTGCATCAACACCCAATAAATCACCAGGTTCGGCTGCGTTGCGACCAATAAAGCGTGGAATCTTACCCTCGGTGTCTTGTCCATCCCATATCTCACCAAAGGTAAAGAAATTTTTCTTGCCAATACTTAAAGCAAATTCGCGCATTGCATTACCAAAAATTTTGGCGAACTCTGGCTCAATAAATCTCAATGTATCAATGCGGAATCCATCAATATCGAACTTGGCAATTAAATATTGATGAATTCGGATTAAAATATTCCGTACTTCTGTAATATCGGTAACTAACTCCCGCAAGTCGCTAAAATCGCCCCCTTGTTCAGTATCACCTCTGGTTCCTCTTCTACGGAAAAACTCATTTTTGCAAAGTTCCCTAGGCGATACTGCTGCATCAGGATGAAGGTCAGGATCTTTATCAACAGGTGCATTTATCCATTGTGGCTTTCCCTCTTTATCATGCCACTTAATATCATAGGGGAGTTGCGGCGGCTCTCTGTAGTCCTCAGTTGATTCGACATTTTTGCCCTCAATAAAATAACTGAAAACATTGCCGACATGGTTAAGCACAATATCAAAAATCACATAAATTCCATGTGCATGAGCCTCATCAATTAGTGCTTGTAATTCCTCTTCTGGCTTCTCTTTGTTGGTAGCAAATCGCGGATCAATTTGTAAAAAATCTTGAATTCCATAGCCGTGGTAGCTACGTTTATACTGACAATTTTTTAAACCAGGAGTGAGCCATATTGCTCCCACCCCTAAATCCTTTAAGTATTGTAATTTCTGACGAATACCTTCAAAAGTACCACCTTGGAAAACCAAACCTTCTTCACCTAAAGCATTCCAAGGCTTTATAGGCATACTGGATGGGTTATTAAAGCGGTCTACCATAATAAAGTAAATCCACTGATCTCGCCAATCTGTCGGTGATGGAAAAGGAGAAGGAATTTCTTTAACCTCATCGCCAACTTGGACAGTTTTCGTGTCGTTGTTCAGAGCCTGATTCTTAGCCTGATTCAAGATATTATCAACTTCTTCTGAGTAAATTGATTTAAGCATTCTCTCTCCTGAAATATCCCAGATACTGTTTCTGTATCTAAATAGATATCTGTATTGTGAGCTTATGCAGTTGCTAATATACATCTCGATAAAAGACGTAGAGACGTTCCTTTCGTAACGTCTCTACAAGGGTTTCGGGCAACGCATAATTAATTTGTGGAGATGTCTAATGGGATTATAGCGGTTCTCGGTTGCGTCCAATACACTAACCTAACCCCCAACCCCTTCCCTACTAGGGAAGGGGAGTAAGATTGTGTATTGCACTCAAATGGAAACCGCTATATTTTAATCTGATCCAGATTTTGGCAACAAGGTATTTTTGTTCATATTTTTCATACCCCATCTAATATGTGCGTGGAGTATAAACCCAAACACCCCCAGAATGTGGCACTGTCCGGGTTTTACTTGAACCAACTAACACCAAAGTTCGCATATCGACCTCCTGGGGGGATAACTGCTCTAAAGTCCGCACTACAATTGATTCCCCCACACGTCCAACATTCCGGGCAAGTACGACTATAGTTTGTGGCGAACGATACCGAAGTAAAATTTCCCGTGCTGATGCAAGTTGTGAGGTGCGTTGTTTGGATGCAGGGTTGTAGAAAGCGATCGCAAAATCAGCTTCAGCAGCGGCAATAATCCGACGTTCGATAATAGACCAAGGTTTGAGAATATCCGACAGAGAAATCACGCAGAAATCATGTCCGATAGGCGCACCAATTCTCGCTGCGGCAGCTTGTATAGCAGAGATACCTGGGGCAACATGAATTTTGATACTTTGCCATTTCGGTTGAGGGTTGCAATCTAGCACCTCAAACACCGCTGCTGCCATTGCATATATACCAGGGTCGCCAGAAGAAACCACCGCAACTGTCCGCCCTTCTGCGGCTAAATCCAAAGCCATCTCTGCGCGTGCGAGTTCCTCACGATTATCAAACTCATGTCGTCGCTGTCCTTCTCCCAAGGAACCAGCTAAATCTAAGTAAAAGCTATAACCCACCAAGTCTGTGGCTTCACTGAGAATTTCCTTGACTTCGGGAGACATCCAGTTTGCCGCACCAGGACCTGTACCAACAATAAATAAGCGTCCCCTTGCCTTACCAATTGTGCTGATATCGATTACTTCCTGACAAACAGCAACAGCAAGATTTATACCACATTCTTGTTGCACAACTAATTTACCTGATGTACCTGTTGCAGCCAAAGCAATTTCAACTGCATTTTTCTGACTTTGACAATTTAAGAAACGAACTGGTACATTTAAACCATCAGCAATTTCATCAATTACTGATGGGGGTTCTTCTTCCAAAGCAAATACACCCGCTACCGAGAAAATTGAAAGTTTAGCATCGGCTACCATTTGCTGAATGCAGGATAATGCTTTTTCTAAGTTGATTTTTGAAGCATTGCTGACTCCAATTGCCAGAGTTGCCGGATGATAAACCAAACAGTCTGGTGTTAGCGGCACTTGATATTCTGTGATGCGAATGGTTAGCTTTCCTTCTTCGTCAAAAGGCAGTTTACTATTAATTAACCAAGGTGCAGTTCCTTCTAATTTAACTGTCGCACCTGCAAGTAAATCAGAAATAAACTTTTTTGCATCATCTGGATTCGCTAAATGATATCCTGGTGGAGGAGCCAAGAGTGCTGTGTGAAAGCGGATATCTCCGGTTGTCGTAATTGCAGCTTTTACCTCAAGCACTGCGGCAATTTGTCGCGCTAAATCATTCACACCCTGAAGTCCTCCCAATAACGGGACTACAGCGCTACCATCTTCAGCCACAGCTAACACAGGTGGTTCTTGACGCTTGTCGGATATAATTGGCGCAAGGGTGCGGATGAGAATTCCTGCTGCACAGATACCGATGATGGGGGTTCCCTTTGCAAACAATTCTCGCAGTGTTTCCCCAAAGTTAGTAAAACTGACATCGACATTTGATGTACGTTCCGCCAAACCGTAAATAGTAGCATTAAGCAAACCTGTTTTTATTTGCTTTGCCAAGGGTACACTATTTTGACCGAGAACGACAATTGCACAAGCAGTCATATTGATAATATTGTGTCATGTCCAGAGATAGGAATGCTTACTTTCAACTTCTTTATGACCAAGTTTAGTTTCATAGCGCGATCGCCATTTACACACTTTGTCTGTAGAAGTCAGCCAAAAGCGTTTTTTATTAGTATACAGAAATTAAGCCTCTGCCTAAATATAAATAATAATCAGCCTACTGACAAGAGTGGTCATATCATGTCCGCCTAATCACCTATGATATGTCCGAAGCGAGTGCAACGAAGTGGAACGTTCAAAGGAGCGTGTCGCAGACAAGCAATCTCCCAACCCTTGCGATTGCTTCACTTCGTTCGCAATGACAACTAATCAGTCGGACATGATACCAGAGAGAAAAAGTATCGCAAACTACAAAAAATTATGGTGCCTTCAGAGAAAAAGTTGGCGATAAACCTGATTGCATTAACTTTTTTGCCATCACTCAAGTATTGCATTTTTTCAAAAATCTGTTACATTACTTTACAGACAGTTGCAATTACAACACTTTGACCAAAGGAGTTTCACTTATGTCAGGTTTCAATAATCCTAACCCTGCTGTTTCAGATAACCGTAATGCTGTGCGTTTTGGTTTCACTCCTCAAAGTGAAAATTGGAATGGTCGCTTTGCAATGATTGGTTTTGTATCTATCATTTTGATTGAAGTTTTTTCTGGTCAAGGCTTCCTCCATTTCTGGGGTATCGTCTAAATTATTGATGTAGGCTTTTTCCTTTTCAGTTGATTTTGCTCGGTTCACCTAGAACCGAGCATTGATTATATGTATCAGTAATCATGATGTTTGTCCAAGAGCAATCGGTCTTGGAATTATCAAGTGCGGACACTGTAAATGTATAAAATAGACCATAGCATGTCCAGAGCCTACATCATCACTTCTACTTAGCTATCAATAAAACATTACTTTTTATCATGGTTTTTCCAACTTCCCCCTAATACATGACTGGTGTGTTATAGTTTTAGGTGAGAGTTAATTCGGCGACCGCGTTTGTTTTTAGTATTGACAGGCTTTTTCCTTTTGGTATTCACAGACTTTTCTCCGAAATTTAAATCTTTACACACTTACAATTTCGGAGACAATCTATGTCAGTTTATGTAGGCAATCTTTCTTATGAAGTTACAGAAGATAGTTTGAATGCTGTTTTTGCAGAATACGGTTCTGTAAAGCGGGTTCAGCTACCTACCGACCGTGAAACAGGTCGTTTGCGCGGCTTTGGTTTTGTAGAAATGGGTACAGATGCTGAAGAAACAGCAGCTATTGATGCTCTTGATGGTGCTGAGTGGATGGGACGTGACCTCAAAGTTAATAAGGCTAAACCTAAAGAAGATAGAGGTTCGTTTGGTGGTAATCGGGGAAACAACAGCGGACGTAACTCCTATTAAGCTTCATAGATTTAGTTCTTTAAGCTAACCGATTAGTAAGCGCAAATTAATTGTATTAAAAAGGCTCAAGCGTTCCTGTTTGAGCCTTTACTAAATACAATATTTGGAATAGACGACGAAAACTTAAGCGATCGCATAGCCAAAATTCATGGTTCTTACATTATGGCTGCCATTGACTTGGTATCATAATTAATGAAAAATATTGCACCGTAGTTGGATCAACTTCACTCAAAGGTACAATTCGCTGATTCTGCATCGTTGCTTTTTCAATAAATTTTGCTCGTTGATCTAATCCCAATTGTTTCAAAACTTCGTAAACTTTTGTAAAGTGTTTACCCAACTTGATAATAACAGCAGCATCAGCAACTGCTAATTTTGGCAATAATTCCTCTGCGGTCAGTATCGCAGATAACACCATAAAAGCATCGTTGCGATAAGTCAGGGGTACGCCTAATGCTGAGGCACTCGCCATCACAGACGATACACCGGGAACGACTTGCGTAGGAAAACGCTCTGACAGGCGAGTATAAAGATACATGAATGTACCGTAGAAAAACGGATCGCCTTCACACAGCACAACTACATCTTGTCCGGCGCTGAGATATTCGGCGAGTTTTTCCGCCGCGCTGTCATAATGGGGTTGGGCAGATTCGTCAAGTTTAAAGGGAAAGAGCATGGGTATCTCAATTTGACCTTCAGGCAGATATTCGGCGACAATTGAGCGAGCGAGGCTTTTACCAAACGATACCGGATAAGCGAGTACAGGGACACTCCGCAAAAGCCGCAACGCTTTTAACGTCATCAGTTCCGGATCGCCAGGACCGATGCCAATACCATAAAGATGACCAGAAGATTGTACCATAATTATTGTTCCTCCTTGGCGATCGCATTCACGGCGGCGGCTGCCATTGCACTTCCACCGCGCCGACCATGTATAGTAATAAAAGGTATACCTCGGCTATCTTCTGCCAAAGCTGCTTTCGATTCTGCTGCCCCGACAAAACCAACCGGAAAGCCTAAAATAACCGCTGGTTTGGGTGCTTTTGCATCAAGCATTTCTAATAAGCGAAAAAGTGCCGTTGGTGCATTACCTATGGCAATTACCGCACCATCCATA
The DNA here is from genome assembly GCA_949127805.1 of Nostocales cyanobacterium PMM_0081. GTDB lineage: Bacteria > Cyanobacteriota > Cyanobacteriia > Cyanobacteriales > Nostocaceae > Hassallia. The sequence continues at coordinate 10,162 of CASBQC010000142.1, read as the reverse complement.
TCAGGTAGCCACAGTTCCATAGCTGCTGCTGAACGCGTATTTCCCACCTTTTGTGCTAAAGCTGGTACTTCTGGATGGTGAAGCGTACAAATTACCGGATTTTCTGCTGGTAATCGCTTGCGGGTGATGCCTTCTGCTACCATTTGCGAATCGCATAAAATCGGCTTTCCCGCTATTAATGCTGCACGTCCTGCGGCTACTGCGTTGTCGGAAGCGGCTAAATCTCTGATAATATCAGTCATACCACAAGTATGAATCAAACGCACCGCCACAGACACTAAGTCGGGAGATAAGCTGTTTAAATTTGCCTCTGACCGAATAATCGCGAAAGAACGCCGATAAATTTCATCACCATCACGTATATAGTCTATCATCGGCTATTGCCCTTCCTCATCAAATAATTGCCGCAATTTAGCAATTGTGTATCGATTAGTAAATTCTCCAAAAGATTCATCCGCCTGGGTACGCTTAATCTGGTAGACTTGCAACATCTGTAAAATCCGGTGAGGCATAACAGCAAGACAGACGTTAGTATATAACTCACGCCCAAATGCCTGCTCTTTATCGCCTACATAAATGTGATAGCCTTCAACTAATGTTCCATCTTTTTCTATCAAAGTACCTAATAAAGTGATGTCACTTTTGCCATGATAAGCGCAGGATTTTGAACAACCGCTAAAGTGAATTTTTACAGGTACATCTAAGGTGATATGCTTTTCCAAATACTCGGCTATTGCTAAGGCTTGTCCTTTTGTATCGGTAGCAGAAGACGCACAGCCTGTTTTACCTGTGCAAGCTACGAGAGAACCTTGAATGTGATTTGCATTCCAATATAAACCCAAGCGTTCAATTTCATCTTTGAGGTGGGGAATGCTTGAATTAGGAATATCAGAAATTAATAAGTTTTGCCAAGGTGTTAATCTTAGGGTTCCGCTGCCGTAAGTCTGCGCTAAATCTGTTAAAGAGTGTAATTGTTTGCTTAAAAGCTGTCCTAACGGTAAGATAATTCCAATATAGGAAAGTCCTGGCTGTCGCTGGGGATGAACTCCCAGATGGTGAAAGCTTTTGGAATTTATACTTTTATCTAAAGTTGGTTTGAATCGCTTTAATAAAGAAAAAGGAAGATAGCGTTGAGCTTGTTGTAAATACCATTCGACACCTTTGTCTTGCAAAAGGTGTTTCAAACGCGGTTTGGGAGTTAAAGCTTTATCTACATTATCTAGATAAACTTGGGCGATCGCCACCACCACGCTTAAACATTCTTCTGGTTTGAGTAAGATATTTGTCGCATCACCTAATATAACCTGAAAGTAAATATTGTTTTCAACCAGTCCCCAATCTTGAGACGCGATCGCACTAAATATAATTTCGTTAGGTTGCTCGCATATAGATACTGCCCCACCCCCATCAAACCCTACACTAAATTTGGGTGATAATCCTTTTAATTCTGGATGTCCGCAGATATATGCATCTAATTCCCTAACCATTGGACGCGTATCAATCAACTCTAATGAGTCAATTCCCGCTGTCGGACTCGCCATAATGTTGCGGAGATGATCGACTTCTGTTAAAGTTGCTGCAAGTCCAACTTTTTGCAACGTTGTGAGAACTTCTGGGGTAATACCTTGAATTTTCCGGATTTGCAAATTTGCTCGATTGGTTACCTTAACATATCCTTCACCAAACCGTTCTGCAAATTGTGCGATCGCACGTCCTTGTTGACTATTGAGAATTCCCCCAGGAATCCGAATACGCAAAAGAGTTCCATCTCGTGCGGGGGTGGCGTAGAATAAACCTGGACATACTGGTAATGTGGCTAGTTCGTTCTTTGGACATGACATGGCAGTAACTCCCCGTGCGACGCAGGGAATAGATAATAATATAAGTGCCTGCTGGACACCGCTATGAGTTAGCATTCTGACTCAGGTAAACCTATTACAGCTGCGGCACAGTCCCGGAATTTAACCGGAGTTTCCTAACTTTAAGCTTATCTAGCATACCACGTTCTTCAGTTAGTGCGATCGCGGATGCCTAATCTTTTTTAAGATTTTTTAAACGCAAAGGAACGCTGAGTAATCGCAGAGGTACGCAGAGCTTTCTATGAGTTGCTGTTGGTGATTCGTCTCAATTCTTCCCGTAACCTGTCTAATTTAGCTTGTAATTCGTAATTTAACTTTGGTCTTGCTGCTGTAAAATACCCCTGAGAGGGTTTCTGGCTTTACGGTCTTTATCTTGCCCATGTAACCATAAACCTGTGCAGGTTCCTAAGGAAATCAACCAAATTAATAGCGTATATTGCCAAGAAAAGAAGCGTCAAAGAAATATAGTGGCAAAACTAACGTTTGGCTGTAGCAATATTTAGCACAATACGGTTCATTTAGAGATAGTTTGGATGATGAAAACCGACAAATTTTGATTAAATATCTTGATTTATCAGCGTCTATCTGCGTTTATCTGCGGTTAATTATTCTTATCTGAACGGTATTGATATTTAGCATAGTGTTAAAATATCTTAAGCTTGTAGATAAAAACTATCAGTTGCAAATTGGTGAACCTTATTGGATGCCAGAAGTCAAGCTAGGTATAGGAAGATATCAAGGTGTTGTAGGTGGTATTGAGCAGGAGCTATTATCGTGGTACGATGAGCAGGGTAATCGCTATTTGAATGCAGAAGAAATTGCTCAACAAGAACGACAAAAACTAATTTGGGCTTCACCTTTAAATGATACTATAGAATAAATTATCCGGCATCGCGGGTAAGCGAGATAATGCAATGACTGCTAGAGAACAATTAATTCAAGAAATTGCCCAAGCACCAGACTTTTTGGTTGAAGAGGTTTTGGACTTTTTGTTATTTTCTAAGCAAAGACGAGAGCAAAACATTAGTGTATCTGAACCTACTACTCCACCTGAGCAAAACAGTAAACCTATTTGGGAAATATTTGAGGAATCCACGAAAGACTTACCAGAGGAAGTAATTTCTCAGCTACCCGTAGACGGTTCAGCACAAGTTGATCATTATCTTTACGGTACACCAAAGCAAGAATAATGAGAACAATTTTTGCCGATACCTTTTATTGGACTGCTTTACTCAATCCAAGGGATGAATGGCACATAAGGGTTATCAGTTTCAGCAAAAATCTTGTCTCAGTTCGTTTAGTTACAACTGATGAGGTGTTAACTGAGTTTGTTAATTTTTTCTCTGGCTATGATCTGAAAAATGCGACAAAGCGTTATTGAGAGGATTCAAGATATCCTACAAAATGATTATGTGCAGGTTATCCCCCAAAGTCATGACACTTTCCTTGCTGGTCTGGAACTGTACAAACAACGATTTGATAAACAGTATAGTCTTACAGACTGTATTTCTATGCAAACGATGAAGCAATGGGAAATTACTGAAGTGCTAACTCATGACAGACACTTTAAGCAGGAAGGCTTCACCATACTATTTGAATGAATAGGCGACAAAATGCAAAAATGGTTGTCTGTGGTCGGAATTGGTGAAGATGGAGTTTTGGGGTTAAATCCGGTTGCACGCAGCTTGGTGGAGCAAACAGAGGTTTTAGTTGGAGGCGATCGCCATTTAAATATGCTCCCCAAAAACGATCTTCGCGAAAAAATAATTTGGGCTTCACCCATAAATGATACTATAGAAGAAATTATCCGCCGTCGTGGACAATCGCTTTGTGTTCTCGCTAGTGGTGATCCGATGTGTTTTGGAATTGGAGTAACGCTACTACGACGGATTCCAATTGCAGAAATGACCATTCTCCCTAGTCCCTCAGCCTTCAGTCTTGCTTGCGCTCGTTTGGGATGGTCGTTAACAGAGGTAGAGACTTTAAGTTTAACAGGTCGCGATCCTTCTTTATTGCATCCGGTGATTTATCCTAAAGCACGTCTCCTCATCCTCAGTGAAGGCAGAAAAACCCCCGCTATTGTTGCCGAAATGTTGGTAAAACGCGGCTTTGGTAATAGCCAAATTACAGTTTTAGAACGGATGGGAGGAACTCATGAACGCATCGTTAAGGGTATTGCTGCATCTTGGAATATCACTGAACTTGCCGATTTAAATACAATTGCCGTTGAATGTATTGCAGATTCCCCAGTTATGCTGCTTAAGCGCACTCCCGGATTACCCGATACAGCATATCATCACGACGGACAACTTACCAAACATGAAGTTAGAGCAGTTACTTTAGCTGCACTTGCACCTATACCGGGACAATTATTGTGGGATGTGGGTGCCGGTTGTGGTTCGATTGGCATTGAATGGATGCGGAGTGATTATCGTTGTCGAGCGATCGCGATCGAACAAAATCCATCACGATTGCGATACATTACCGATAATGCCGCTGCTCTGGGTACACCAAATTTGTGTATAATTCAAGCTGAGGCTCCTGCTGCACTAAAAGATTTAGAAGCACCCGATGCCATATTTATTGGTGGTGGTGCTACAGCAGACGGAATATTTGATATTTGTTGGCATTCTCTTAAATCTGGTGGACGCTTGGTTGCTAACGCGGTAACTGTTGAAAGCGAACAAAAGCTGCTGCAATGGCACAATCAAGTCGGTGGAACATTAACTCGCATCGCAATTCAACGAGCGGAACCTGTCGGTAAATTTTTGGGTTGGAAAGCGATGGCGCCTGTTACGCAATGGGTGATGGTGAAGTAACTCTATTACCGAAAAATTGGGTATAAAGCCCCGTCCTTAAAGTACTGGTTTTCTGGTATTGTGAAGAAGTGGAAAGGTAATCAACCACTTAAAAAACCTAGCTGCCGACTGGCATTGCACTGCACCTTGAAAACTGAATCTATGCGGTTCTACTGCATTTTTCTAGACTCCACCTCGCAGTAGGTAAAAGATTCAGAGGAGCTAGACAAACAGTTTTTTTGGAACGATATGTTTCAAATAAAAAAAGAATTTGGAGCAATCCAACTAGGGTAGGGCATACCCAAAGTCGCTTGGGGAGAGTCCCACCTCTTGGATAGACACTGCAAGGTATCTGTCTTAAGTGGTCTCGGTGAACCAAGAATCCTCGTGCATTTATGCCGAGGAGTGTCAATATAGACACAAGCAAACATCCCCGCCATATGAACTACCACGACATCATCACAATTGAACCGGGCAAACGCAGTGGTAAACCCTGCATTCGAGGAATGCGAATAACTGTCTACGATATCTTAGAATATCTTGCAAGCGGCATGAGCGAAGAACAGATTTTGGCAGACTTTTTTGAACTTACCTCAGAAGACATCAAAGCTTGTCTTGCTTTTGCCGCAGATCGCGAGAATTCGTAACGTTTTGAAACGCAAAGTAACGCGGAGTTAAGCGCAGAGTAACGCAGAGTTTTTCTGATAAATTTTCGTCATGAATTTATGCAATATTGTACTTAGTGAGGAAGCAGAATGGAAGAGCGATCGCCAGGAGAATCCTCAAAGATTGCTCCTTTTTGAATTAAGTCACGTTTTATGGGTTCAGAAATTCCTTGATTATTTCCAAATCGAGCATTTTTTACATTGGCACGACTCAGGTTGGCATCACTCAGGTTGGCACCACTCAGGTTGGCATCACTCAGGTTGGCATCACTCAGGTTGGCATCACTCAGGTTGGCATCACTCAGGTTGGCATCACGCAGGTTGGTATCACTCAGGTCGGCACCACTCAGGTTGGCATCACTCAGGTTGGCACCACTCAGCTTGACATCAATCAGCTTGACATCAATCAAGACCGAATTCAGGTGGGCATCAAGCAGGTAAGCACGACTCAGGTTGGCACCAATCAGGTTGGCACCAATCAGGTTGGCACCAATCAGGTCGGCACCAATCAGGTGGGCATGACTCAGGTTGGCACGACTCAGGTCGGCACCAATCAGGTGGGCATGACTCAGGTCGGCATCACTCAGGTCGGCATTTCTCAACTTTCGACCCCTAACTGGATGATTGACAATCTGCTGCACTAAATGCCATTTATCATTCAGTTCATCGTTTTCTTCATCATCTAAGCTCTGGTTCAAAACTTGAATATCTTCAACAGGAAAACCGCTTAATTCTGTTAGTTCTCCTAATTGAATGCGAGATACAAGCCGTTCGATATCCTCTTGAGAACCCTCTACAATTAACCGAATACTGCCTGCTTGAATATCTGTAATTTTTATAGTGTCTCCTGGATATGTTAGTAAAGCTAATTCCAGGGATACTTTCAAATCACTATTAACTGAATTTATATCGCCTTCTAATACAATAACCGCTTTAATTTTTTTACTTTGTTTATCTACTACAGTTACTTGACGGTGAACTGCTTGCACTTGTACCACCTCATCAGTATCAGGGCTACTGTAATTATTTCTTTCTAAACCTTCTTCTATTATCCCCGCAACTTCTCCCCAATTCAATGTCAGTGCCTTACATATCCTTTTAAACGAATCAAGCTGAATTGGCTGGCATTGAAAAAATTTTGTAACTGTACTACGAGATAAAAGTTGAGATTCTGCAAAGTTACTTTTTGACTCAAACCCTAGCCTTTTTAAGGCATTTTCTGCCCTCTCTATACCTTGTGTACAGGCTGTGTAAGTTATTTTCTTCTTTTTCCTGGCAAGGCTAGAGTCTGTCATAGTTTAGCTAACTCTTTATCTGCGAGTATTTGTATTTATACCGTTTCTATATAAAGATGCCCCTGATTAGCCCACGCAGGTGGGCTTTGTTCCTATAGCCCCAGGCTTCCAGCCTGAGGGGTAATTAATCACAACAAAGCCATACGACAATCATAGAGAACACACAAGTGATTTACAACACAATCATTGCCTAGTCAGTATTCCCAGGATTTGGCTCGACATTAGAAGTATGAAACTTAAATCCCGGAGCAAAATCCATGAATAACAACCCGAATCACTCCCCAATCGAATTGAGCATTGCCCAAGAACGCTTGCGTCAAGCAAGTCACAGCTTTAACCTTGCCTTGAATGCAACCACAGTATCTTTCTTTATTGGACTTGTAGGTGCTGGGCTAATTTTGTCAAATAAAGTTCCAGAAGGAACAGTTGCTGGTGCTGGAGGTTTGGCGTCAAGTGTATGTTGCATATCTCTCGCTAAAGACGCAAACGATAGACTTGACAAGGTTTTAGCAGAAATAAACGAGGAAAATTAACTGCCCACTTTTGTACAGACGCGATGTTCCTCGCGTCTCTACTCCTCATTCTTCCAACCCCAGCCGAAACAGACTTGGAAATGCCTGAAACTGAAAGTTACACTAGATTAAGAAAATAGTGACTTCAATTCTTGCTAAAAGAATAGACATAAAACTAGCGCTCAGTTATGTAGCAGCAGACAAAGGGTAATTATTATGACAAATTTTCACAAAAAGGCATTGAGCAAACAGCACTCGTCAAAGCGCATAGCATTGACTGGAGCGCTAGCAGCCAGTTTAATCATGTTGCCGGGAGTTTTCGGGAGTACTCCTGCATTGGCACAAAAAGCAGAGCGCGAAACTCTAACTTATGGTAATTTGCTGAAAGCAACTAAAAACAACCAAGTTGATAAGGTAGAACTTGACGAAGCTGAACAAATTGCCACGGTTTATCTCAAAGGTAAAAAAGATACACCACAAAGAGTAAGGCTTTTGGAGAACAATACAGAGTTAATTAACAAGCTCAAGGAAAATAAAGTTGAGTTTGGGGAGGTTTCCTCAGCTAATAGTAGAGCAGCTGTTGGGCTTTTGATTAACTTAATGTGGATTTTGCCACTACTGGCGTTAATGTTATTATTCCTGCGTCGCTCGACTAATGCCTCTAGCCAAGCGATGAACTTCGGCAAATCGAAAGCGCGTTTTCAAATGGAGGCAAAAACAGGAGTAACATTTAACGATGTAGCCGGCATTGAAGAAGCCAAAGAAGAACTGCAAGAAGTCGTTACCTTCCTCAAACTACCGGAAAAATTTACCGCAGTCGGTGCCCGCATTCCCAAAGGAGTGCTGTTAGTGGGACCTCCAGGTACTGGTAAAACTTTACTCGCAAAAGCGATCGCAGGCGAAGCCGGTGTACCATTCTTCAGTATTTCCGGTTCAGAATTTGTGGAAATGTTCGTTGGTGTTGGTGCATCCCGTGTGCGCGATTTGTTCAAGAAAGCGAAAGACAATGCTCCTTGTATCATCTTTATCGATGAAATCGACGCCGTAGGCAGACAAAGAGGTGCTGGTATTGGTGGTGGTAACGATGAGAGAGAGCAAACCCTAAACCAACTACTTACTGAGATGGATGGTTTTGAAGGTAACACCGGCATCATTATTATTGCTGCCACAAACCGTCCAGATGTACTCGATTCAGCATTATTGCGTCCCGGTCGCTTTGATAGGCAAGTAATAGTTGATGCACCGGACATGAAAGGACGATTGGAAATTCTGCAAGTCCACTCGCGGAATAAGAAAGTTGATAAGAGTGTATCATTAGAAGCGATCGCTCGCCGCACTCCTGGATTCACCGGCGCTGATTTAGCCAATTTACTCAACGAAGCCGCAATTCTCACCGCTAGACGCCGCAAAGAATCTATCACTCTTTTAGAAATTGATGATGCTGTTGACCGCGTAGTTGCTGGGATGGAAGGTACACCCTTAGTAGACAGCAAAAGTAAGCGCTTAATTGCTTACCATGAAGTCGGACACGCTTTGGTCGGCACATTACTCAAAGAGCATGACCCAGTGCAAAAAGTCACCCTCATCCCACGGGGACAAGCCCAAGGTTTGACCTGGTTTACTCCCAACGAAGAACAAGGCTTAATTTCTCGTTCTCAACTGCTAGCCAGAATTACCTCAACTTTAGCAGGTCGCGCCGCTGAAGAAATTGTTTTCGGCAAACCAGAAGTAACCACCGGTGCCGGAGATGACCTGCAAAAAGTCTCCGGGATGGCACGGCAAATGGTGACACGTTTCGGCATGTCTGACTTAGGTCCACTTTCTTTAGAAAATCAAAGCAGCCCAGAGGTTTTCTTAGGACGTGACTGGATGAACAAATCAGAGTATTCTGAAGAAATTGCCGCCAAGATTGATTCACAAGTACGGGAAATTATCAACCATTGCTACATCAAATCAAAAGAACTTTTGGAAGAAAACCGCAGAGCAATGGAGTATCTGGTAGATTTGTTGTCAGACCAAGAGACAATTGAGGGAGATTTATTCCGCAAAATTGTCGGGGAATACACTCAGCTACCTGAACCAACATTAGTTGTGTCTCAATAGATATTTGGGGCGGGGTTTCCTCACACATTACGTATTGTAAAGACGTTCCGGACCGAACGTCTCTACAACTAATATTATTCGACTAGGTAAAATTCAATAACTTGATATTTAACCGCTCGTTTGCTTGTGTCAGCTATAAACTAGCGGTATTTTGCCTATTTACTTGTTTCAATTGATAATCGTTGATATACCTAAATAATGTAAATTTACTTAAATTTCATACTTGAGAGATAGAAATATTACTATTATAGATAGAGAAATATGTAAACAAAGCAAACTAGGTTGACTAACGTTTAGCATCTCGCTCAGTTATGATACACATAATTTAAATTCTGTCAATAATTTCAGGGATGTAATTTGAGTACCGCAAATCTTAGCTGTGTGTTCGTTTTTGCTATTGCAATGTCCAAAGTCCTAGCGGAGCTACTTTTAAATCCATAACAAAGGAAAAAATCATGTCAATTAAAGGTGCGGGAAAACTTTTACAGACACGAGAACCAGATTTTGGGGCAGAGGTTGCTAAAATTGCGGCTTTGGTTTTTCCAGAAACTAAATTTCAATTGTTATATCAAACAATTGGAAGTGGTCATGCGGCTTTAGTTCTCCCAAAAGCTCAGTTTCAATTGTTATCTGAAAAAATTGGTAGTGAGAATTTATGTATAACTTTTAAAGCAAAACACTTTAGAGAAAATTTTAAGTTGAGGTTTTTTCCTAAAATCAGAACTCTGACTTTATCAGGATACTACAGCGAAGGAATGGCTCACTTAATTTATATTCCGGGTAATGATTATAATTGGTTAAATGGTAGAGGATATGAAATAACTTCTCCTGATTGTATTGGAGAAAAGTTTGAATTTTTGGCAAATAAGCTGTACCCATTTTTAGAAGAATTTTATTTTTAAATAAGACCCCTTTATCGGGAATAAATTT